>CAYOFG010000005.1:0-79172 GCA_964403285.1 uncultured Clostridia bacterium
TTCTCACTGCGGCAGCTATGAGCAGGGGTGGTGAAATATTTATTCTGGATATGGGGGAGCCGGTGAAAATTCTGGATATGGCGAGGTCTTTAATTAGGTTATCGGGGTTTGAGCCTGATAGAGACATCAGAATTGAGTTTATAGGTTTAAGACCGGGAGAAAAATTATATGAGGAGCTTATTGGCAAAGAAGAGAAGATTCAGAAGACAAAGAATGAGAAGATTCTGGTCACGAGTTCCTTTGGATTTGATAGGGAAAAATTGTTTCAAGCCACGGAAGAATTATGGCAGCTGGCAAATAATACAGACTTAAAAGGAGTGTTAACAAAACTCCGCGAAGTCGTGCCGGAATATAATGGAAGCAATGCTACCTTGTGGTCATAGCGAGTAATGGAGAAGAAGCCATAAATTTAATTGCCCAGGAACCTTTCGCTGTGGTTTTTCTGGACAGATGTAAATGACAGACTGGAATTTAGAACCTGGGAAGGAAAGAAACTAAAATGAAAGCACAGCCGATTATTTTGGTGGCAGACGATGAGGAAAGTATTCTAAAATTTTTTCATAGGATACTGAAAAAGGAAAGATACACAGTGCTTACAACTAAGGAGGGAAAAGAAGTAGCAAAGCTCGTGAATAGAAAAAGACCAAATCTGGCAATTTTGGATTTGAGGATTCCTGACTTGAATGGAATTGAAATTTTGCGCCAGATTAAGAAAATCGATAGAAACATAGAAGTAATTATGATTACGGCATATGGGACCAGGGAAAGTGCCAGAATGGCAATGAGCTTGGGTGCTTTTGATTATGTTACCAAGCCATTCGATTTGAATTATGTCAAGGCACTCATAAGAGGTGTTCTTTCACCACCCCCAGGCAGTCTCCTTCAAGAAGTGAGGAAGATAAGGGGACGTGGAAAGAAAACCAAGAAGCAGGGATAGTCAGACACAATTTTTTCAAGTATTCCAATTTCTCCATTTTTCCTCGGAATTCCGAATAAAAATTAGTTGACAAATCGCCAGATTTGGCATATACTTATACCAAAAGTAAATAATAGAAACCGATAAAGGCAAACTTTGAGAAATCAAAGGACGCAAAGCCACGGGACTAAAGACTTTTGAGTCTATGTCAGCCGGGTTGCCGAAGTTGTCAAAATATAGTCAATGTTAACCGGGCTATTTATCGGTGAAAGATAGGCCGGTTTTTTATTTCTGAATACATATTGCTCGATAAAGGCAAACTCCGAGCAATCGGAGGACGCAAAGCCTACAGTCCCGAATATGTAGCGGCAGAGCGAAGCTCTGCTAAAGGGAGGCTCTTAACCTTTAGGCTCTCTTGTTCGGGAGGCTGGGTTACCGAAGGCAACATATAGCGAAACTCGAGACCGAGTTATCGGTAGTCCAGCATTTCAAGGTAACTCGGTTTTTTGGTTTGCCAAAGGTGACCCGTGTGCGAGAGGCAATGGCATGAAAATGGAAGGGAAGCTACGAGTTTCGATTCTGATTCTTACTTTTATTCTCGTTTCTCATCTGCCGGGATGGGAAACTGATAGGCTCTTATGGGCAGAAGAGAGTAGTGCAGACTGGACTATGGTGGAGAGCCAATTTTTTACAATTTTTTGCCCCAAAGAATTAGATATGGAGAAAATTCACAAAAGGATTAATACCAGATTTGTTGATGTCGATTTATCTGCTCCTGCTCCGTCAAAGAGAAACCCGGAAAAGCTACTCGCCTATAAATTTGACCTGCTATTGAAAAAAGTTGAAGCAATTCTGGATATGTACCCCAGGGGAATCCATATACGTGTTAAGATATGCCAGAATCAGGAACAACTCCCTGCAGTGGGTAAGAATATATCTGGAATGACAGATAGTCCTAATTCGTTCTACATTCATAGAGAGAGGATAATCTATACCACAGTGGGCAACCTTTCGGAAAAGGTACTATGTCACGAAATCGCACATGCTGTTATTGACCACTATTTTGTTATTCTTCCGCCAAGGAAGATACAGGAGTTATTGGCTATGTATGTGGAGACTCATCTTGAGGATTAAGACTTTTTTGCAAGAGTTATAGGTCACTTTCCCCTACTTTCCTGATTACCGCCACTCGTCACATCTCTATTTCCTTGAAAAAATCGCTAAAAGAGGTCTCTGAAAAAGTCCCCATCGATGTCTTTGCGAGGAGCAAAGCGACGAAGCAATCTGACACGAAGTGTCATTGCGAACGAAGTGAAGCAATCTCATGGTTTGGCACGAGGTTGCCACGGGCTTTGCCCTCGCAACGACCCTTTGGGTCGATTGCCACGCCCTTCGGGCTCGCAATGACAGACCAAAGTCAATACTTTTTCAGAGACCAAAAAAACAGCTTGACAGGGATTAATTTTCATTATATACTATAATTGGATTAATTAGAATAATCTGTTTAATTGGAATCAAAGATGGAAAAGAAAATATTTACTACCTATCAGGTGAGCCAGTACTGCTCGGTCGATTTGTCCACAGTGATAAATTGGATTGAGGAGGGGAAGCTATTGGCTTATAAGACACCGGGTGGCCATCGCCGGGTGAAGGAGGAAGATTTGGTTCACTTCCTCAAGGAGTATCAGATGCCCATCCCCGCTGGTCTGGTGAAGAAGGAGAGGAGAAGAATTTTGATCGTTGACGACGACCGGGCAGTGATCGATTTGATTGTGAGGGCAATCAAAAAATTGAAGAAGAAATGCGAGGTAGAGACTGCTTTTGATGGTTTTGAAGCAGGAAGGAGACTTATTACCTTTGAACCGGACCTGGTCATTCTCGATTTAATGCTTCCCGGAATCGATGGCTTCAAAGTTTGTAAGAATATTCGGATGGACAAGAAGACAAAACATATAAAAGTCTTGGCTATAACTGGCTTTGATACTCCAGAAAACCGAAAGAAGATTCTCTCTTCAGGAGCAAATGACTATCTGGCCAAACCCTTTGAAGTGAGTGACCTTTTGGAACATGTTGAAAAGTTGCTGCCATGAAGTTTTCTTCTGGTTTTGGGGAGGCTTTTAGATGGATTTAGGAAAGAGAATACATGAATTACGTGCCCATAGAGGGCTGACTCTGGAAGAGTTAGCCAATCGTGCAGGATTGACTGCCAGTTTTATCTCGCAGTTGGAGCGGAATATTGTCTCTCCTTCAATTCCTTCCTTAACGAGTATAGCCGCTGCTTTAGGTGTAAGAGCAGACTTTTTCTTCAAAGAGACTGAAGTTCCCAAGGGGAAAGTAGTTAAGAAAGAAAAAAGGGAAAGATTTATCCTTGAAGACGCAGGAGCAGATGTGGAAGTGCTGTCAGAAGGCAGTCTGGGTGTAAAGATGCAGCCCCTGATTTTTACTTTAAAGGTTGGAGGGCACACGGGCGGTCAGTTGAATTCCCACGAAGGCGAAGAATTTGGGATGGTTTTGAAAGGGAGGATTGAATTATCTGTGGGCGAGGATAAGTATACTATGGAAGAGGGGGATAGTGTCTCCTTTAATTCTTTTCAACCACATAAATTCATGAATGTGGGAGGAAAAGAAGCTGTTGTTCTCTGGGTAATCTTTTCGCCTCGGGGAGTGATGTAGAAGGCTGTATATTTTTTTCGTCCTTTTTTGGAGTATACCTTAATTTAAATGCATTTCATAAAGTATACCTTTAAAAAATAGGAATGGAGTCCTCCCGAAAGGGAGGAAGAAAAGGGTAACCACTATGACTGAGAAGCCTAAATCTCCTGAAAGAAGAGAGTCGACTCGAGGAAAAGTTCCTGAACAGAGGAAAGACGATCCTCTGGAAAAGTCATTGAGTCATCTGGAAAATATCGTAGAAAACCACTATGAGAATCTCGGAACTCAGAAAATGAAAGTCCTGCGTGATCTTCTATCTGACATAAAGATAATGATAGGGAAGAAAAACGATGAACTTCGCGAAGCCTGTGCAAGGGTTGAGGAATTGAGAGATATTATCAACAGAGAGAGGCCAAAACAGAAAGGAAAAGACTTGGAGAGAGAGCTCATCCAGGCAGATAAGATGGTTACAGTGGGACAGTTAGCCGGTGGTGTTGCTCATGAGCTAAACAATCCTTTGACCGGGGTCTTGGGAAATGCACAGGTCCTCTTGAGTGAGATACCCAAACATAACCCGTGGTATGAGGATGTGGAGAGAATCTATCAGTCGGCAAAGCGCTGCAAGGAGATTGTTACCAACTTGTTAACTTTCTCCCGCCAGCAGGAGTTCGAATTAGAGTTGGCGGATATTAATGAGGTTGTTCAAAATACGCTCAGCCTTTGCGAACATGAACTGGTGGTGGAAAACATCAAACTAGTAAAGGAATTTGGTAAGAACTTGCCAAAAATTGATGTTAGCGTTCTCCAGATTGAACAGGTATTTCTTAACCTGATTGTTAATGCTCGTCAGGCTATGCCACAAGGTGGAACGCTCACTATTTCCACCAGATTGGTGAAAAAAGAGGATGTGCAAGGGATAGAGGTGAATTTTACTGACACGGGTAGAGGGATTAAGAAAGAAAACCTATCCAGAATGTTCAAGCCTTTCTTTACCACAAAGGAAAAGGGAAAGGGTACAGGGTTAGGACTTTCCGTTAGCCAGTCGATTGTGGAAAAACATAAGGGCACCCTTAAAGTGGAAAGCGAAGGAGAAGGGAAGGGAGCAAAATTCACCATATTTCTCCCTTACACAAGAGAGAATTAACATTACATTTGAGGTGAACAGGATGGTTAAACAGCGTATATTGGTTGTGGATGATGAGGAGGAGACGAGGAATGTGTGTAAGAGAGTTCTATCTAAAGAGCCGTACCTCGTCCAGGTAGCGGAGAGTGGGAAGGAGGGTCTGGATACGCTGCAAAGGGGAAATTTCAATTTGGCACTCGTTGATTTGAAGATGCCCGGCATGGACGGAATAGAGCTTCTAAGACAGATAAGGACTAATTATAAAGAGATTGAGGTGATTGTCATTACTGGACATGGAAGCACGGAATCGGCTATCCAGGCGATGAGGCTAGGAGCGTATGATTACGTCACCAAGCCTTTTGATGTGGAAGAATTGAACTCGATTATCAAAACCTGTTTACAAAAGAGGTCAGAAGAGAGAGAAATAAAACAAAAAGAATTAGAAATATTGAGACAGTTAAATAAGATAATTAGTGCCTCCGATGAGTTAGATAAGAAATTGGGAAAACTTCTCGAGTTTGCGTGCAATTTATTAGCGGTTGAGGGCGGTTCGCTTATGTTTCTTGATGAGAAGAATAGGGAGTTACATACTGTAGCTTCCTTTGGTCCTTCCGAGGAGATAATTGAATTAATCAAGCCAAGAATCGAAGAGGAATTTTATCGACAGCCGAAAAAAAGAGAAGAGCCATTCGCAGTGATGGATCAACTCGACGACTATTCGCAATTTGACCATCTGGGAATCAAAAAAAAAGTGATTTCAGCAATTTGTGTACCTTTGAACATGGGTGAGAAAGTGGTGGGGGTAATGAGCCTTACTGAGTTTAGAGAGTCTCCTTTACAATTGAGAGATGAAGACATAGAAACCTTGATGGGTTTTGCCAGGGTGGCGACTTTAATTATCGAAGATGTGACTTTTAATAAGGGCTTTCTTCTACAGACAAAAGCATTAGAAAAAACAATCGGGGAGTTGGAAAATATGAAGAGCTTGGGTTCTGAGCTTTTTTCCCATCTTTTCTTAGAACCGGAAGAGAGAAAAGTGCAATTTCCCGGGAAATTGGTAAAGATTGGGAAAATTGCCAGGTTGGCAAGGGTCTCTACTTCAACCATTAGATACTATACAGAAATGGGATTATTGAAAGTGGGTGGATTCTCCCCGGGTGGTTACAGGCTATATGAGGCAAATGAGACTCTGAAAAGAATGGAAAAGATTAGACCGGAAATTGAAAGACGTAAGAGCCTGCAAGAAATCAAAGCTGAGCTGGATAAAAAAAATATGGATTAATAGGGCCTTTCAGAATTTCCTCTCCCCTGGGGGAGAGGATGAGGGGGAAGCAAAGCTTACGAGGCTGTGTCGCAATTAGATTTCTTGTTTGGTAGCCGTAACCTTCAGGTTGCGTTCTCGACGGAGAAATTACGCAGGCTAAAGCCTGCGACTACCCAAAACAGGGTTACGACACACCCTCTTACGCTTTGCTGCTACAGGAAGGAATGTAGCTGCAGAGCGAAGCTCTGCTAAAAGAGCGAAAGAAGGGAAGGGGGAAAAAGAAGAATAGAGATGAACTTATATATAATATTACCAATAATTTCTATGATTATCAATTTGACCTTGGGGAGTTATCTGCTTTATAAAAGTTGGAAGAGTAGCTTGAATAGAATTCTGGCCTTAATATCTTTCTCATTTGTATTTTGGTCTTTAGGAGAGATTGGCATGAGGATAGCCTCCAGTGCTGAGCAGGCCAAATTCTGGCAGAATTTTTCAGGCTTTGGTTGGCTATTCATAGGTAGTCTATTTCTCCATTTTATATTGATTTACTCAAAGAAGAAGAAAATATTGGAGAAGAAATTAACCTACTTTGTTCTTTATACACCTCCCGCAGTATTTTCTTATTTAGCATGGAAGACAAACTTGCTATTCCAGGAAATGGGAAGGTTCCACTGGGGATATTATGACATACCGGGTAAAGGATTCTTATTCCTGATAATCTATCTTGAAATCTACTTCTTTTTAGGCCTTTATCTCTGCTGGCAGGTTTATAAGAAATCGTCCAGAATGCAAGAAAAGAGACAGGCAAAGTGCATCTTCTTAGGTAGCCTACTCGCTATTATAGGTGGTTCTATCACTGACGTGGTTCTTCCCCTGAATGGTGTTCCTGTAATAGGATTAGCAGCTACCTTTAATTCTATATTAGCAGTGTCGATTGTTTATGCTATACAAAAATATGAATTGATGGGCATAACTCCTCAACTGGCAGGAGAGAAAATTGTTACTTCTATGAGAGATTCATTAGTTGTAGTTAACCCCAATGGAACTATAGTTATGGTAAATAAGGCAACAGATGACCTTTTAGGATACAAAGAAAAAGAGATGATTGGCAAACCTCTGGAAATGTTATTTGAAAAAGATGAAAAGGGATTAAAGAATTTGCTTAAAGGTGTCACTACTGAAGATTTCAGGATGAAATATTTAACTAAAGAGAAAAAAACTATTCCCATTACCCTAAGCAATTCCATAGTTCAAGATAAATATGGAGATTTAATCGGCAGAGTTATCGTAGCAAGAGATATGCGAGAAATAGAAAATCTGATTCTTGAGCTGGAGAAAGCAAGGAATAATCTGGAAAAGAAAGTAAAAGAGAGAACCAGAGAATTAGAAGAGTCGAGAAATGAACTTATGTCAAAATTAGAAGAATTGGAAAAGTGGAGAAAAATAACACTGGGAAGGGAAGAAAAGATAATTCAACTCAAGGAAGAAGTAGAAGAATTGAAGGAGAAGCTTGAGGAAAAGAGTCTGGGAAAGTGAGTTGATGGCTCACTGTTCACGCCTAATTTATGGGAAATTGAGGTAAATTATGGAAGATAAAGAGGAAAACATAAACCTCAAGACCTTCAGTCACTTATGCTGTAGATGAGGTAGTCTTTGTTGCCGATATGAGAGAGTTCACTGCCTGTCAGACAAAAAATAGGAGGTAGTTAAGTGAGAAAAGAAATAAGAAAGTTAGGAATTGATATCCTCAGTGAGGCCTCTTGGGGCACGCACTTATGCCAATTTTACCAGACCAAAGAAGATTTAATTGATATTTTGGTACCTTATCTCAAAGCAGGGTTAGAAAATAATGAATTCTGCATGTGGGTTACTTCAGAGCCTTTAAGAGTTGAAGATGCAAAGAAATCATTAAAGAAGGTGGTAAAGAAATTAGATGATTATATTAAAAAGGGGCAGATAGAGATACTCGATGCCAGCCAGTGGTACACCAAATCAGGAAAATTCGAACCAGATAAGGTGTTAGAGGGTTGGGTGGAAAAAGAGAAGGAAGCTCTAAAAAGAGGATTTAGTGGGCTTCGGCTTACGGGAAATACTTTTTGGCTTGATAAAAGAGATTGGAGAAATTTCGCTGATTATGAAGCAGTGGTAAACAATGTCATCGGTAAATATCGGATGATTGCCATTTGTTCCTATTCTCTTGATAAGTGTGGTGTATCCGAAGTTATAGATGTGATGAACCGCCATCAATTTGCTCTTATTAGGCGGAAAGGGAAGTGGGTGCTTGTTGAAAGCACCGAGCGCAAGAAGATAGACAGCAAATTGCGCGAGAGCGAGAATAAGTGCAGGACACTACTTGAAAATCTCCCGCAAAAAATATTCTTTAAAGATAGGAATTCGGTTTATATATCCTGCAATGAGAACTACGCTCGAGATCTGAATATCAAACCCGATGAAATTACCGGAAAGACGGATTATAATTTTTTCCCCAGGGAATTGGCTGAAAAATACAGAGCAGACGATAAAAAGATTATGGATTCCGGGAAGATAGAACATATAGAAGAGGATTATATCCAGGATGGACAGAAAGTATTTGTGCATACGGTTAAAACACCTGTTAGAGATGAAAACGGCGATATTGTTGGCATATTAGGCATTTTCTGGGACATCACCGAGCAGAAGCGTGCGGAGCAAGGGCTGGCAAAAGAACGGAATCTATTGCGCACCGTTATAGACAACTTGCCAGATTATGTCTATATTAAAGATACCGACAGCCGATATATTGTCAGCAACAAGGCGCATGCTCGTTTCCTGGGAAAGGAAACGCCGGAGGGGGTAATTGGGAAGACGGTTTTTGAGCTTTTCCCACGGGAACTGGCTGAAAATTACGCTGCCGACGATCAGAAGATTATTAAGAAAGTCCAGCCGCTACTCATCCGAGAAGAACACTCCGTAGACCCGAGAGGTAACAAAGTATGGAATTTAACCACCAAGGTGCCTTTGCGAGATAGTGATGGGAAGGTGGTGGGTCTGGTGGGCATTGCCAGAGACATTACCGAGCGCAAGAAGACGGAGGAAGCGCTCAGGGAAAGCGAAGAGCAGTACCGCACGCTCGTTCAGAATGTACCTATTGCGGTTTATAGGACTACACCCGGAGCCAAAGGAAAATTTTTGATGGGAAATCCCACCTGCCTCAAAATATTTGGCTTAGACTCAGAGGAAGAGCTCAAAAAAATAGCCGTGGCTGATATGCACATAAACCCCAAGAATAGAAAGGCATTTTCAGACAACCTCCTGGATAAGGAGAGCGTTTCTGGGGTGGAACTACCATTACGAAAGAAAGACGGGACTGTTTTTTGGGGATCGGTTACTGCCAGGTTGGTGTATGATGAGAATGGTAAAGACCCTTATTTTGATTGTACAATTATAGATATCACCGAGCGCAAGAAGGCAGAGGAAGCGCTCAGGGAAAGCGAAGAGCGGTACCGCACGCTCCTTCAGAACGTACCCGTTGCGGTTTATAGAACTATGCCCGGAGCCAAGGGAAAATTTCTGATGGCAAATCCCACCTTTCTCAAAATGTTCGGCTTCGACTTAGAAGAAGAGCTCGAAAAAATAAGCGTGGCTGATGTGAACATAAACCCCGAAGATAGAAAGGTGTTTTCAGACACTCTCTTAGCCAAGGGGAGCGTTTCTGGGGTGGAATTGCAATTACGAAAGAAAGACGGGACTCCTTTTTGGGGGTCGGTTACTGCCAGAGTGGTGTACGATAAAAATGGAAAAAATCCTTGTTTTGATTGTACGGTTATGGACATCACTGCACGCAAACGGGCTGAAGATGAATTAAAGAAAAGAATGCACGAGTTGGAGACATTCCAGAAAGTTGCGGTGGGGAGGGAACTTAGAATGGTGGAGTTGAAGAAGAGAATAAAAGAGTTGGAGGCGAGTTTAATAGAGAAATAAGCATAGATTAAAGATAAAGAGGTGAATAAATTGAAAAAATTAATTACGGGAATTATTGTTATGGTGGTCTTACTGTTCACTATTTTTCCAGGGATATCTGTAAAAGCAAAGGAAACACAGGCGGTAAGCATTGGTTATGGCTGGTCCACAGAAGAGAATGAAAGAGTGGCAATGAGGAAGGCAGTTTCTATGGTTAATAAACAATTGGCAGGAGTGGTGCCTGAGTATATCCTTCTCTTTTCTACTGTGGGTTATGATTCCCAGAAAGTTCTTCAGGAAGCAAGAAGGTTCTTTGGAGAGAGGGTGAAAATCCACGGTGGGACTTCCAGTGGGGCGGTGTTTACTCCAGGGGGTTATCATGGGGGTAAATCTGACTCATTGGCTCTCTTGGCTGTGGCTTCTCCCAGGATGACCTTTGGAGTGGGAGGTGCATCTTTAGGAAAAGTGAGCTCAGCAAGGGAAGCAGGAAGCAAGGCAATTCTGGAAGCAATTGAGAATGCAAGGAAGAAGAGAGAAGACAAGCCAAAACTGATTTTGATGACAGCAGCGCCGGGAAAAGAAGAGGAAATTATACAGGGTATAGAAGAGGTAATCGGTAAAAGAGTTCCCATATTCGGAGGTAGTGCTGGAGATGATGATAATAGCGGAAAGTGGGAAGAATTTGCCAATGATCGTGTATATGGTAATGGCGTTGTCTTGACCGCAGTGTATACAGACTTGAAAGTTGGCTGGGCATTTGAAAGTGGATATCTGAGAAGCGAGAGGAGTGGCATTGCTACTAAAGTTAAAGAAAGGATCATTTATGAGATAGACCGAAAGCCAGCAGCCCGGGTTTACGACAATTGGATAGGGGGAGAGCTTAGTGAGATTCTCAAAACAGAAAAAGAGAAAATGTCTATCCAAGCAAAGACTGTTTTTTATCCTCTGGCAAAGATTGTCAAAGGAAATGGTGGAGAGACATATTATATTTCCATGCATCCAGCACCGTATGGACCTTCCCAGGAGTTTCTCGAGGTGCGTACCAATGTGGAAGAAGGAGATACTCTTTTCCTTATGCGTGGTGGTTGGGAATTACTCCTCAACAGGGCCAGGACAACAAGTCTTGAGGCAACGGTAAAAGGAAGAATTCTTCCCCGAGACATAGCCTTCGGAATAGCTTTCTTCTGTGCGGGCACAATGTTGGGTATACCTCCAGAAGAGAGACCCAAGATTCCCCCATTAGTTAAGGATGGTCTGGTAGGTGCTCCTTTTATTGGTACTTTTACTTTTGGAGAGCAGGGCTTCTTACCCGGGGTGGGAAATGTCCATGGAAATCTGGTAAGTGTAGCGGTCGTCTTTGGCAATAAATGACCTTCAGGCTTTAGTGTAGGGGCTCAATTTATTGAGCCCGACGATAACGGGTTCCGATTTATCGGAACCCCTACAAAAGCCCGCGGGGATGGGTTCGATGAATCGAACCCCTACAATGTATGAGATACTCTTGTAAATCCTGGGAGGAGCGGATGGACAGAACGGCTGGTCGTGTTTCCCAAAAAAGGTCAAGTATTTTTATTAAAATTTTTCTTTTGATGGCTGGTTTAGGTATAGGAATATCGATACCGAGCATCTTAATATTTACAGCTCACCACATAAGATATGCGAAGAATATTTTGCTTGAAAACAATAAGCTAATTGCTGAATTGGCTTCTATGAATGTTCAGTCTGGATACTTCTTACAGCAGTGGCCTTTTGAATTCTTTAAGAAGATTAAAGATAATGAGAACATTGTTTACTGGAGAGTAGTCAAACCGGATGGGGAAATCTACTTGGCTGACGATGCAGAAGTCTGGGGGAAGAGGATTGAGGATGAGGCTGTGACCACAAGAACAACTTTGATGAAAGAGGACATTCTTTCTACAACTGGTGAGAAGATAGGAGTAATAGTTAGACCATTAGATATAAAGGAGGATGGCAGACAGTGGACTTTTTGGTTAGGATACTCACTGGAACCGATTCTCGTTATGAAAAGGAAAGTATTATTTATGAGTCTTGGTGTGGAGTTCTTGATTATGATACTTGTTGGTTTTCTTGCTTACTATTTTTCTAAAGGGATTACTAGACCAGTAAAGCAGTTAGTAGAAGGAACGAAAGCCATATCTGAGGGTAATCTCGATTACGAAATAAAAACAGAATCCAATGATGAAATTGGAGAACTGGCAGATTCGTATAACAAGATGGCTTACGATTTAAAGAGAACAACTATTTCCCGGGACTACTTTGACAATATAATCAGGAGTATGATTGATACTTTAGTTATCTTTGACTCCCAGGAAAAGATTAAGATGGTGAATCGGGCAACCCTTGACCTTTTACAATATAGAGAAGAAGAACTAATCGGAAAACCTGCCAGTATACTTTTTGCAGAAGGCGAACCACTCTTCAAGAAAGAAAAGTTGGGAGAACTGATTGAAAAAGGCAAAATCAGGAATTTTGATACTACTTATTTAACCAAGTCGGGAGAGAAAATTCCTGTCAGCTTTAGCGGGTCTATAATGAGAAATGTACAAGGAGAAATTGAAGGGATTGTGGGTGTGGCTAAAGATATAAGAAAGACCCAGAAGCTCATTTCTGAATTGAAAGCAGCGAATTTAGAACTAACCAGAAGTAAGAATGCAATGTTAAATATGTTGGAAGATTTGGATGAGTCGCATAGGGAGTTAAAAACTCTCCACTCTCAACTTCTCCAGACGGAGAAGATGGTAGCAGTGGGAAGATTAGCAGCGGGAGTTGCTCATGAGATAAATAATCCCTTATCCGGAGTTTTAGGGTTTGCCCAGGTACTTTTACAGGAGATTCCCGAAGGAAATGCCTGGCGCAGGGACGTGGGAAAGATTGAGGAGGGTGCCAAGCGATGTAAGAAGATTGTTTCCGACCTTTTAACTTTTTCCCGGCAGGAAGATTTTGAGTTGGAGCTTGCTGACATTAGAGAAGTAATCGATTCCACTCTCAGCCTGTGTCAGAATCAGATCTTATTGGAGAAGATCAAGATAATTAGGGATTATGAGGAAAACTTACCTAAATTGAGAGTAAGTATTCCTCAAATAGAGCAGGTCTTTCTCAATCTGATTACCAATGCGATTCAAGCTATGTCCGACGGCGGGGAACTAAAAATTTCAACTCGCTGGGGAAATGGAGGAGATTCTGTAGAAATTTCTTTCACTGATACTGGGAAGGGAATCGAGAAAGAAAATTTGCCCAAAATATTTGAGCCGTTCTATACTACTCAAGAAGTGGGAAAAGGCACTGGATTGGGACTTTCTGTAAGTTATGAGATACTGAAGAGACATAATGGCAGTATCAAGGCAGAAAGTGAAGGAGAGGGCAAGGGAGCGCGTTTTATGGTGATTTTACCCGTGGAAAAGAAGGAATATGAAAGTTAAAATTAATGTTCTTATAATTGACGATGATGAAATTGTCCGGGACCTTTTCTTAAGAGTTTTGCAGAAGAGGGAGAATGTTAAGGTATTTGTGGCAGAGAATGGAAATGAGGGCATAGAAATTCTGAAAAGGAATCCTTTGCATACTATATTTCTCGATTTAGGGTTGCCAGAGATAAATGGAATTGAGACCTTTGAGAAGATACAGAGGCTGAACTTGAATGTAATAGTGACATTTATGACTGCGAGCTCAAATCTGAGTTTGGAGGAAAAGGCTAAGAAAATTCCTAACACTCAGGTAGTTTATAAACCATTAGAGATTGAAGAAATTTATAATATAGTTGATAGGAATTCAAAGAAACGTCTAAATTAAATTTATGCATACTGGAATTATGGAGGAGGGATGGCGCGAGAAAGAATACTGATTGTGGATGACGAGATAGAGACCAGGGATGTGTGTAAGAGGCTCCTCAGCAAAAAAGGTTATCTGGTAAAGTTCGCCGAGGATGGACCGACAGCACTCAAAGTGATTAGAGATAGTTACTTTCAAGTGGTGCTTGCCGATTTGAAGATGCCTGGTATAGATGGACTGACACTACTGAAGCGGATAAAAGAGGAACGTCCCCGAACAGAAGTAATTATTATTACCGGCTATGCGAGCATCAATACAGCAGTTAAGGCAATGCGCATCGGTGCTTATGACTATATTGTAAAGCCATTCGATATCAATGAACTGGCCTTAGTAGTTGGTAGATGCCTGGAGAAACAGAGGTTGACGAGCAAGGTGGGTGAACTCAAAGAGGTTGTGGCTCTTTATGAGGTCAGTAAGGCAATGCGCTCGGTTATGGATTTGGGCAAGCTCCTCAAAACCATTCTTAAATTGGCTTGTGAGACAATGGCTGGTGATGGAGGGGTGTTGATGTTATTTGATAGAGAGGGAAAGGAGTTGCTTCCCCGAGTGCGAATCGGTTTAAAGAGGAAATGGTTAGGAACCATTAAAAAGGAGATTGAGGAGAGAATACCAGAATGGACGGGAAAAGGGAATAGTCCACTGCTACTTAGAAATATGGTCGGAGATTACTCTGATGGCAGGAAGGATAAGAGGTTTAAGAATAATATTTCAGGTATTGCCGTCCCCTTAAGAATAAAAGGTAGAGTGTTCGGGGTGATAAGTGTAAATAATTTTAAGGGGGGTGGGGAGAAGTTTACAGGAGAGAGTGCGAAGTTATTAACAATATTTGCCACCAATGCTTCTTTAGCTCTGGAAAACGCAAAAATTTATGTAAGGCTGGAACAGAAGAAGAAAGATTTGGAGAAGGCTAATGAACGGTTGAGAGAATTAGATAAATTGAAATCTCAGTTTGTGTTTATTCTTTCTGGCGAGTTGAGGAGGCCATTGGCTGCGGTGCAAGGGGCGATAGATTTGTTGGCAGCAAAATTGCCAAAAGAAGTAACAGCCGAAAAAGAAAGATTAATAAAAATTGCCAGAAATAATACTACTCGCATGGGAAAGTTGATTGAGGAATTGCTCGATTTTTCCCGAATAGAAGCAAGCACTATGAAATTAAAAATGGAGAAGGTTTCCCTACCGGAAGTTGTCTCAGAGGCAGTTATTGAATCCAAAACTTTACTTGATAAGAGAGGGATTTCCCTACAAACTTTCTTACCCAGAAGTCCTGCTGAGGTATTTGCTGATTTTTACAGACTGAAGCAGGTGATTGTAAACTTGCTCAAAAATGCTGTAAACTTTACACCCCATAGAGGAAGAGTGGCTATCCAGGTGGAAGATAGAGAAAAGGAAGTGCGGATCGCTGTTGAGGATAAGGGAATGGGAATCCCCTCTAAAAACCAGAGTAAGATTTTCGAGAAGTTCTATCAGGTCAACGGCTCTTGGATAAAGAATGCTGGCGGATTTGGATTGGGCTTATACATTGCCAAGGCTATTGTGGAGGCGCATGGAGGAAGGATTTGGGTAAAGAGTGCACCGGGTAAAGGTAGTAAGTTCACATTCGTTATTCCCAAAGAGAAAAGAGCAAAGCCCCGGCCTTGCCAGAGCGAATTACCTAACCTTTTTGATTATTTTATGAATTAGGAGGGTCTCTATTGGAAAGAACATCTCAACCAGATGTCTTCTTGGTTAATATTGTATATAAATATACAGGACTTCTCGCTGGCATGGTGTGGCCATTAATACTAATTTTGAGAGAAATTCCACTTAGTAAATTCCCGCAAACATTTTCAGTTATCTTTTTAATAGTTGTTTTTAATATTGCCAGTAGCAAAATGATGCTCAAAGGTAAGTTTCTAAAATTGAATAAGCTACTCATGGGACTACTGAATATTCTTTTCGTGACCCTTCTGGTCTACTACTCAGGCGGTTACAAGTCGAACCTCTGGGTGATGTTTTTATTGCCCCTGATAATAGTTTCCTTGTTGTATTCGCTAAAGGAGGTGATTGTCGCTGCATCTTTTGTAACGATAATTTGTAGCCTCTTCTACTTTCTCCAGACCGAGAAAATTCAATTTGAGGGTGTTGCCTGGCTATTGTTGAAGAGTAGCATATTTTTTGTTGTAAGTCTAATCTTCAAAAAGATTGTAGAGTTAGAGACAAAACATAGGGAGGCTTTTCAGGAGAAGAGCCGCGAGCTAATTAAAACTCGGGATTATACGGACAACATTGTTAGGAATATGTTAGATTCTCTAATTGTAATTAGCCCTGATGCTAAGATAGAAAGGATAAATAAGGCAGCACTTGATATTTTGAATTATAACGAAAGGGAACTGATAAAAAAGCCAGTTACCAAAATTTTTTCTCAGAAAGACGGAGAACTCTTACAGGGTCGCCAATGGGGGGAGTTGCTAAACAAAGGTTTCGTCAGGGATTTCGAGTTGACTTATGTAACTAAAAGAGGAGACAGAATTCCCGTAAGTCTTAGTGGCTCGGTAATGAGGGATGGTGAGGGGAAGACCGAGGCTGTTGTGGCAGTAGTTAGAGATATGCGGGCTCTGAAGACTCTAATTGCAGGTTTAGAGAAAGCAGGAAGAGAGATTAGAGAGTATAGCCAGAGTCTGGAAAGGAAGGTTGATGAGAGAACCAAAGAGATAAAAAAGCATGCTCATGAGTTTTCTATCATTTATGAAATAAACAAAGGTATCAGCTACACCCTTGATATCCGCCAAATTTTAGAAACGATAATGGGTTCACTCCATAGACTGATAGACTACGATGTTTTCGCATCATTATTGATAGAAGGAGGGAAAGGAGAATTAATCATAGAATCCTGCCATTCACTAGATGAGAGGTTTCTTCAGGCGGTCAAGTTGAATCTGGCAGGTGTAGCGAATTCTCTTCTCGGCCGGGATGTAAAAGTTGAAGATTTAAGAGTTACTTTGAGAAAGGAGAAAAGTTTCAGGCTTCGGCAACAAGTTGAAGGAGAATTGGAATCTTTCCTTAACGTACCTTTGGTTATTGAAAATCTTCCCCTGGGGATTCTGCACATAAGCAGTTTTAGAAAGAATGCATTTTCTGAAGATGACATCAGAATACTTCACACCATTGCCGACCAGGTGGCTTCTGCACATAAGAAACTGAAGGAGTTAATCTCCAAAGAGAAGAGAAAAATTGAATCGATGGTGGAGAGTATGGGTGAAGGGGTAATAATGACTGATGAGAGTGACAATCCGCTGGTGTTGAATCCTGCAGCAAAGGGGATGCTGGGAATCTCTTCCATAGATAGTATGAGCGATGAGGAAATGTGGAATTATTTTGGAAAGCTTAAACTGGGCAGATTGTATCAAAAACTTTCCCAACAGGCAGGTGACGGGGTGGTTACTGAGGATGTGGATTTAGACGAACCTAAGCCAATTACTTTAAAAGTCACCTCTTCCCTGGTAAGGAATCACCTGGGCGAGAGACTGGGAGTGGTGACTGTATTGCGAGATGTTACTAAAGAGAAAGAGCTTGACCGCATGAAATCCGACTTCATTTCCTTCGTCTCTCACGAGTTACGTACTCCCCTTACAATTGTAAAGGGGTTTGCGACCATTATGTTGGACGATGCATCGGACAGGCTTACCAGAGAGCAAAAGGAACAGTTATCCTATATCAATGAGAGTATCGACCACCTTTCCCGTATAATTTCCAATCTCCTGGACATTTCCAAAATAGAAGCGGGAAAGTTGCGGCTGGAAAAGAAGAGCGTAGATATTGTCTCCTTAATTAAAAAGGTGTTACGTTCATTCAGGCTATATGCCAAAAGTAAAGAGATTAAATTGGAGACTTCTTTTGCTACAAAATTGTCCCTTGTTTCGGCTGACCCCGACCGCCTGACACAAGTACTTACGAATCTTATTGACAATGCCATTAAATTCTCTCACAAGAATGGAGAAGTTTTTATCAAAGCAAAAGAGGAGAAAGATGTTATTGAAGTCAGTGTCGCCGATTCGGGAATAGGTATCTCTCCAGAAAATTTCAATAGAATCTTCAATAAATTCCAGAGAGTAGAGAAGGGAATTAGTTCCAAGTTGAGAGGGACAGGACTGGGACTGCCCATTTCCCGGGAGATTATTCAACTTCACGGCGGTAAAATCTGGGTAGAAAGCGAAGAAGGAAGAGGCAGTAAGTTCATTTTTACCCTTCCCCAACAATGAATGAAAAGTCTGGAGTCCCCGATTTCATCGGGGGAGGTTGGAGTGTCATTTGTAGGCATCTATGAAGATGAAAAAAAAGATTTTAGTCATTGATGATGAACCTCTGGTAGTTGAGGTTCTAAAGATTAGGTTGAAAATGAATAATTACGAAGTCATCACAGCCAGCGATGGCACGGAGGGGATAGAAAGGGCAGTGACGGAAAAGCCAGACCTCATCATTTTGGACGTAGTAATGCCCGGGCTGGATGGTTACCAGGTCTGCCAAAAATTGAAAGAAGATACAAACACCAAGACAATACCCGTTATTATGTTAACAGCGCTTGGTCAATCCCCGGGGAGAAAAAAAGGATACTCTGCGGGAGCTCAAGATTATATTTTTAAACCCTTTGACGATGAAGAGTTACTAAATAGCGTAGAAAAAGCCCTAAAATACAAGATGATAAATTCTTCAAAGAAAAGAAGAAATGCAAACTAACGGGGTGCTCAATTGGGTGTTCTAGTAAAGATTCTCGTTGTTGATGATGAGATAGAGGTGAGGGAATTATGTCGCAGGATATTTAACAAAGAGGGATACGTAGTGCACCTGGCGGTGAACGGGCAAGAAGCACTGGAGATTTTGCAGAATAACAGCTACCATGTGGCTGTTGTTGATTTAAAAATGCCCAATATAGACGGGATGAAAGTCCTTGAAAAGATAAAGGAAAATTATCCCCAGACTGACGTGATTATTATTACCGGCTTTGGGACTATAAAGTCGGCAGTAGAGGCAATTCAGCGAGGAGCATCCAATTATCTTCCCAAGCCATTCGAAATTGAAGAACTGAATGGAGCGATTAAAAATTGCCTGTCCAGGCAGAGCCTAATTGACGAAGGAGGAAGTGGAAGCTAAGTGAAGAAACCCAAAGTTCTGGTTGTGGATGATGAACCGGATATCTGTGAAATTTTGGGAGTGTTTCTGGAAGATAATGGTTACCACTTTCTCCAGGCTAGCGATGGAAAACAAGCGATAGCCAAGGTAGAAAAGGAGAAGCCAGAAATAGTAATCCTGGATGTAGCTATGCCCAAAATGAGTGGGTTAGAAGTTCTTCGTAGAATAAAAAAGGATAATAAAGAAACAAATGTAATCTTGATTACCGCGTACCAGGATGCGGAAAAGGTTGTAGAGGCATTCCATTTAGGTGCTGACGACCTCGTATTTAAACCCTTTAACTTTAAATATTTAAGAAAAGTCCTCTCATCAAAAATTAGTGGTTAACAAAATTCCTGATTCCCCTCTCAGCTATACCTATCTAAAGATATGACTTCCCGAATCTAAAAAGGAAAATTATGAAGAGCAGAATACTGGTTGTTGATGATGAGTTGAGCATTGTCGATTTCCTTGGTGGACAACTGGCAAACAGAGGATATGATGTCCTAAAAGCTTTCGATGGAGAGGAGGGCATTGATTTAGCCAAGAAAGAATTGCCGGACCTTGTGCTTCTGGACGTGCGTATGCCCAAAATGGATGGATTTGAAATCTGCCGAAAACTGAGAGAAGACCGTATGACTTATCTTATTCCCGTGATAATGATCACGGGGAAAAGGGAACAGGAAGATAAGATTACAGGGATTAAGTCTGGGGCTGACGATTATGTCACTAAACCCTTTGACCTACCGGAATTATTAGCCAGAATAGAAGGAGTTCTCTGGCGGACAAAGGTAGGAAAGGGAAGTAACCCCTTAACGGGCTTACCAGGGGCTCCGTCAATTGAGTATGAAATAAGCAAAAGGATAAACAATAGGAGTAAATATGCGGTTTGCTATCTCGATTTAGATAATTTTAAAGCATACAATGACAAATATGGATATGACCAGGGAGATAAAGTTATTGTCTTTACAGCTAAGGTTTTAATTCAGGCAATAACTAAGGAAGGAAATGCAGATGACTTTCTTGGCCACATTGGCGGTGATGATTTTATTATAGTGACCACTCCCGAGAGAGTGGAAAGTATATGTAGAGTGGTCATTGATAATTTTGACCTCAATATTCCCGTATTCTATGCTGAAGAAGATATAAAGAAAGGTTACATTGAGACGATTGACCGTAGAGGTAATCTCCATAGGTTCCCCTTTATGACCCTTTCTATAGGGGTGTCCACCAATGAGAGGCGAACTTTTAATAGTCCCCTGGAGGTATCAGCCATAGCCACTGAAATGAAACAATATGCCAAGACCTTTACGGGCAGTAACTATAAAGAAGATAGAAGAACTGGTTAATAAAAAGTGACAGGTAGTTTTTTTTGGTCTCTGAAAAAGTCCTCCTCGATGTCTTTGCGAGGAGCAAAGCGGTTGCGAGGCGAAGCCGAAGCAAACTCGTGCGGAATTACGAGATTGCTTCACTTCGTTCGCAATGACACTTTGTGTCAGATTGCCACGCCCTTCGGGCTCGTCCCGACTTTCAATCGGGAACAGACCAAAGTCAATACTTTTTCAGAGACCTTTTTTTAAGCGATATCAAGAGAAAAAAGTACCTGTCACCTTTTTTTAGAAATTGACAGGCAAATATAATAAGTGTATAATACAAAAAAGATAGCCCCACCGTTTATCACGTTTATCAAAATAGTAGGAGAAAAATATAAATGTGGACGAAAGAAAACTTAGAGGATACAATTAAAAATAAATTTGGTGGTTATGATTTTATCGTTGTTTCCAACCGAGAGCCATACGTCCATGAATATTCGGGCAAGAAAGTCAGATGCGTGAAGTCTATTGGAGGTCTCACTACTGCCATTGATCCAATAATGAAGGCTTGTAAGGGTGTTTGGGTTGCTTATGGAAGTGGAGATGCTGACAAGGATGTTGTGGATAAAAGTAACAAAATTAAGGTTCCTCCTGAGGACCCGAAGTATAGTTTAAAGAGAATATGGATGACCAAGGAAGAGGAGAACGGTTTCTATTACGGCTATGCGAATCAAGTTCTTTGGCCATTATCTCACATCGCCTATCGCCAGCCAATTTTTGACGCCTCCCATTGGGAGTATTACCAGAAAGTCAACCAGAAGTTTGCCGAAGCTATTCTGGAAGAGAAAAGAGATAAGAAATTGTTCGTCTGGCTCCAGGATTACCATCTAAGTATATGTGCGAAAATTATCAAGGAGAAAAATCCCGATGCAATTGTCTCTCTATTCTGGCATATTCCCTGGCCCAACCCGGAGGTATTCAGGATATGTCCCCAGAAAAAGGAACTCCTGGAAGGGCTTTTAGCCAACGACCTTCTGGGATTCCACCTTCGCTACCATTGCCTCAACTTTCTGGATACCGTAAGCCAGGAATTGGAAGCCAAAGTCAATCGTGAAGAGTCTTCTGTTACCTATAGGGACCATAAGACTTTAGTGAGACCGTTTCCCATCAGCGTCGATGCCGCGGGTATCTCACAGATGGCTAATAGTAAAGAAGTTAAAGAAAAAATGAAAAGCCTTCCGGAAGAGATAGACCCACCTTATGAAATCCTCTGTCTGAGTATAGATAGGGTTGATTATACTAAGGGAATTTTGGAAAAAATCAGAGGAGTGGATAGATTTTTAGAGAAGTATCCCGAATACCAGGGGCGGTTCGTGTTCGTTCAGCTGGGGGCACTGAGTCGATTGCACATCAAGACTTACAAGCAATTAATAGATGATATCCAGTCCCTGGCTGAAGATGTGAATTGGAAATACCGTTCTGGCTACTGGTATCCCATTGTCCTCATCAATCGCCGGCTCGATTATACAACGCACCTCGCCTACTATCGCGCTTGCGACCTGTTCCTGGTAGGTTCTCTCCATGACGGAATGAACTTGGTTGCCAAAGAGTACAATATGGCTAACGTAGACCTTAATGGAATGCTCGTTTTGAGCCAGTTTACAGGCGCAGCGAGAGAATTAAAGGATGCTATTTTGATAAATCCTTTTGACACTGAAGGATTTGCCGATGCGATTTACTCTGCAGTTACGATGCCAGAGGAGGAGAGAAAAAAACGGGTGAGAAATATGCGGAAGATCATCCTGGAAAATAACATTTATAAATGGGCAGGGAAATTCATCCTCCAGTTAAGCGAATTATAAAATAAGTCTTGAGCAGGATAAGTATCGTGAAATATGTTTTCCATGTTTGGCAAAATATTGAAAGGAGATTGTTCTCAGCTAAGAGGATACTTCTTCTTTTGGACTTCGACGGCACACTGACTCCCATTGTCGATCGTCCTGGGAAGGCGGAACTCCCTTCAGAGATGGAAGGAATTCTGAAATTTCTTACAAGAAAGAGAAGATTCGAGGTTGCTATTATAAGCGGAAGGTCTCTTTATGACTTAAAACAAAAAATCAAGATAAGGAACATAATTTATGTGGGAAATCATGGATTGGAGATAGAAAGGAAGGGAAAAAAATTTATCTATCCCCAAGCCTCAAAATCAATCCCCACTATGAAGGAACTAAAGAAAATTCTAAAAGCAAGACTTGGTTCTATTAGAGGAACAATTATTGAAGATAAGAGAGTAGGCTTAGCTGTACATTATAGAGGGGTAAAGAATTCCGACGTGCCAGAATTAAAGAGGACCGTGAGAGAAGTTTTCAGTCCGTTTATGGAAAAGAGGAAGATAAGAGTTGGCCATGGGAAAAAAATGGTTGAGGCAAAACCTCCTATTATGTGGGATAAGGGGAAAGCGGCTTCTCTGCTTATAAATTCTTTCAGGCAAGAGAAACCTCTTCCCATCTATTTAGGAGATGATAAGACAGACGAAGATGCTTTTTCCTCGCTGGATGGGAAAGGGATTACTGTTTTCGTGGGAAAACCCGGGAAATCAAAAGCGAATTTTTTTCTCAAGAATATTCGTGAAGTGGGGATTTTCCTGAAGAGGCTTTCTGCTTTGAAGGTAGGAGGTCATAAACCAAGTGCACAAGAAAACGGGCCGCCTGGTTAAGGCCAGAGAGCCATTCCATTTCTATACCAGGCTTAATTTAATTGAGTTTACGGGTAAGAAAGCCACCAATTTGCGCGAGCTGGTAGAGATAATGAAAGAAGTACCGGGTTCGGTTATCTACCACCATACGCACCATTATCTGCAACAGCACCTTTATCTCTCACCGGAACCTCCCAACGACTTTGCCTACTGGGTTACCTATATTCTTCGCGAGGATGAATTGGGAGAAGAGATTGCCAGTATTGACCTCTGCAAATTTTCTACGATTCGCTCCCTGAGAGAAAAAATTATAGAGACCATTGAACAGCATCTTGCCCAAAACCCTGAACCGCTACGCACGGCACTCCCGGGAGGAGAATTCCATTTCCTTAAGACGATTACCTTTATTCTGCCTACTCCTTATGTTGCGGGTGACCTATTAGAGTTTCTGGAATCTATCAAGAAAATTTCTATCCATTCAATCTACTTCCATATGTTTGAGGCGAAACTAAGGTTAGAAAAAGGAGAAAACGATTTTTCTCGCTGGATTGAAGATATGCTGGGAGAGAAGGAACTTGCCGAGGAGATTGCCCGACTCGACCCTTATACTTTTACTATGGAAGGTTTGCGGGGTGAACTCTCAAGACTAATTGCCAAGTATATTCCTGGAGAAATAATCGAATGTCAACAATAAGTGACTACGAATCAATTGTGGGAGCTGATGTAATCAACGAATTAAGAATGCTCGCCCGGAAACTGAAGAATAAAGTTATTCAGAATATCAACTCCACTTCAGTAGGTGGGGGAGTAGCTGAGATTCTCGGCCGCATGGTTCCCCTCCTGCAAGATTTGGGAGTAGATACCCGCTGGGATGTGGTGGAGGGAGGAGAAAAGTACTTTCAGGTAACCAAGAAGTTCCATAATGCTCTCCACGGCAGGAAAACGGAGATTACCAGTGATGACTATGAAATTTTTCTTGAAACTACAAAGACAAACATTGAACAGATGGAATTTTATGGCGATATAATTTTCGTTCATGACCCTCAGCCGGTAGCTTTAGTGGAAAAGAAAAAATACTTGAAGAGCAGTTGGATCTGGAGGTGCCATATCGATTTCACCTATCCCGACCCCGAAGTGTGGAAGTTTCTTAAATCCTTTGTAGAGCAATACGACGCCTGTGTTTTTTCAGCGCCTTCTTTCTCTCGCCCGTTGCCCATTAGGCAGTTTTTGATTTCTCCTTCCATCGACCCCTTAAGCGTTAAGAATAGAGACTTGTCCGAGGAAGAAATTAATGATGTTCTTGAGAGACTAAAGATAAATAGGGATAAGCCAATAATTACTCAAATTTCTCGTTTCGATTATCTCAAGGATCCTTTTGGGGTAATCGAAGCCTTCCGGCAGGTTAAAAAGTATGTCGACTGCCGACTGGTTTTGGCTGGAGGAGGTGCAATTGATGACCCTGAGGGAGCAAAAGTCTTTCAGGAAGTAGTAGAGAAAGCAGGGAATGACCCGGATATCAACGTTTTGCTTCTCCCCCCGGCAAGCGACCTGGAAATAAATGCCTTACAAAGGGCATCTACAGTCATTCTCCAGAAGTCTCTCAGGGAAGGTTTTGGGCTTACAGTGGCTGAGGCTTTATGGAAGGCTAAGCCAGTGGTTGCTTCTGCAGTAGGTGGCATACCTTTACAGATTACCCATAAGTATTCTGGACTACTTTCCCACACAGTTCAGGGAACTGCTTATTGGATCAGGCAGCTGCTCCATAGTCCCGGGTACGCGACAAAGTTGGGCGAAAATGGTAAAGCACACATTAAGCAAAATTTCCTCCTTACCAGACACTTGAGAGAGTACCTGCTCCTTTTTCTATCCTTAGAAGAAAAAGGGGACATAATCTACTTATAAAAAAGTGACAGGTACTTTTTTCTTTCCTTTTTCTGTCACACCCTTTTAGATGTTAACTTTCTGTTAAGTTTTTGTTAAAAATCTGGTTGACAAAACCTGTTTTTTGTGGTAATATAATATTGCCCTAAGGGAGCTTGATAAGAGTTGTTTTGACAACATAATAAGTGAGTTTGAATTGTCCGATAAAGGCAAACCTCGAGAAATCGGGGGGCGCAAAACCTCGGATCTAAGGAGCCACCTCTATGATGGCCGGGTTGCCGAAGACAATAAACAATATATGGAGCCGAATAGGCAGGAAAACGTGCTTGTTCGGTTTTATATTTATATTAACTGTAGTTCCTTTAAGAATTATTGCATTTGCTGAGAGTACTGAACAGACTGTTTTAGGAAATCTCCAAGTTGTCAATAACACGCTGTTTGGAAAATTCAATTATGGCAATGAACGTGCGGAAGGATTTCTGGAAGCTAAAGAGTCTTTCCCAGGAGGGGTAAGCGGCTTTGTAATAGGGACAAACATTGGTCTGGGTTCTCTTGAGGAGAATTGCGGAAAAGGGAAAATAGACGTAAAAGTATGTTTTACTAATGATAATCCGGTATGGGAGCGAAGCGCTCTTTATAAAGTAGGAGCCGCATGGCTTCCCCAGTTGAATCTTGGCTCTACTCACTTAAAAGCCAGGCTGGGCCTTAGAGGGGGTTACCTTTCAGTAACGACCACTACCGAGCCGATAGACCCGCCATACCCCTCTCAATTCCTTTATGGAGGCGAGAGCGGACTATCCATTTCCCAGGAGTTCAAAGGGATAACTTTTGAGACCGGAGTTACCGGGTATATGACTTACAGTTTCTATAATCAGACTAATCAGGTTGATAATTCGGGAATTGAGTTACAGGCGGGTAGCAGAGTAGAGGTTCTTCCGGTTATATTAAGACTGGGATGGACGGGGACTTTAGTAAGCTATAATCAGGACAAATACTTTTTTCTGGATTCTATGAGAGAGGACAGTTACGAAGTTAGCATCGCCTATGCTGGAGAAAGGTTTGGTGTGGGACTATTCAATTCTCTGGAAATCAGAGAGGGAATAGAATTTGCAAGGAAGAGGGACCTGACAGGTATGGGAGTCCAGGTAGGCGGATGGTTAGCGAAGGGGATTTTCTCGCAGGACCTTCTGGTCGGGAAAGAGGCCTTCACAATTTCACTGGGTAGAGATTTTTCTGATGCATATTTTGAAGCCTACTGGACAAAAGACCAGAATTATGTAGAGACAGGTAATGGTAACATTTTTGGAGTGAGTTTCAAGTGCGGGATTGGGCCTAAGCCATCTGATCTTGTGGAAATTGAGTCTTATAAGAGTTATGTTCGAGAAGGTGATAGTCCGTTCAACGCATTGCCCGATTTTCGCCTGCCATTTACTGAAAGCGTAGAAAGACTCGATACTATGAACAAGGTTATAAGGTACACCAGAAGTAACCTGGAATATATCCCACAGAATGGTTATGACCGCGACCCCAAGGAAGTGTTCGAGTTGAGGGGAGGAGACTGTGATGAGCAAGTCTTCTTTCAGCTACATGCCCTGAAGTCCCATGGCTATGATGATTTATACGAACTGGCTTTCGTGTCTCCCAGAATGGCACACGCCTTCTCATACGGTAAAGATAACAGGACAGGAGAAGAATATATATGGGAGTATGGCAGGGTATTCAGATTGGATTTTGACCCTGACTCAAGCCTCTCAGAAAAGGAGAAGATGGCAGCTATCCTTTCATCCAGGAGTTACACAGAGGACTGGGAGTATCTTTGGACTTTCAAACCCCCAAGTTCTGACTATAGGAAATACAATTACCAGGATATGGAATGCGTTTATGAAGCCTGGAGTGACGAGATAGATATTTCAGGAGATACGGTACAAGTAATTCCTGAGTCGGGAATAAGATTATTTATCGGCACAGAATTTGAAGAATAAAAACAAGGGCAACCAAAGAGGTGGTGCTCCCTTACCGCCAGTACCAGGAAGGGTACTGGCGGTTTTTTTTAAAAAAGGGGACAGGCTACTTTTTCAAAATTTTACGTATTTTTTACAATTTTTTTACACATCCGTGATATTAATAGTATAGACTGTATTTAAATATTCCGAAAAGGCAAACTCCGAGCAATCGGAGGGCGCAAAGCCTTGGGGTTACATAGATATACAACATTGCAGTTGAACCAGCCGGGCTGCCGATAACGAGTAGGGGAACCCGTTAGGGGTAGCCCGGCTTTTTTTTAATCTGCTAGCCCACAAACTCAGTATGGAAAATGCTGTCAAAAGGGATGAAAAACTTTGGGAAAGAAGTGGGGGAAGTATGTTCAAGGCATGCTTGTTCGGTTTTATATTTGTCATATTGACTATAGTTTCTTTAGAGACTATTACATTTGCCGGCACTTCTGACGAGACCATTTTAGGAAATCTCCAAATTGTCAATAACACCCTGTTGGGAAAATTCAATTACGGCACTGGACGCGTGGAAGGATTTCTGGAAGCCAAAGAGTCTTTCCCGGCAGGGGTAAACGGCTTTGTAATAGGGACAGACATTGGACTGGGTTCTCCTGAGGCGAATTGCGGAAAAGGGAAAATAGACGTAAAGGTATGTTTTACTAATGATAATCCGGTATGGGAGCGAAGCGCTCTTTATAAAGTAGGAGCCGCATGGCTTCCCCAGTTGAATCTTGGCTCTACTCACTTAAAAGCCAGGCTGGGCCTTAGAGGGGGTTACCTTTCAGTAACGACCACTACCGAGCCGATAGACCCGCCATACCCCTCTCAATTCCTTTATGGAGGCGAGAGCGGACTATCCATTTCCCAGGAGTTCAAAGGGATAACTTTTGAGACCGGAGTTACCGGGTATATGACTTACAGTTTCTATAATCAGACTAATCAGGTTGATAATTCGGGAATTGAGTTACAGGCGGGTAGCAGAGTAGAGGTTCTTCCGGTTATATTAAGACTGGGATGGACGGGGACTTTAGTAAGCTATAATCAGGACAAATACTTTTTTCTGGATTCTATGAGAGAGGACAGTTACGAAGTTAGCATCGCCTATGCTGGAGAAAGGTTTGGTGTGGGACTATTCAATTCTCTGGAAATCAGAGAGGGAATAGAATTTGCAAGGAAGAGGGACCTGACAGGTATGGGAGTCCAGGTAGGCGGATGGTTAGCGAAGGGGATTTTCTCGCAGGACCTTCTGGTCGGGAAAGAGGCCTTCACAATTTCACTGGGTAGAGATTTTTCTGATGCATATTTTGAAGCCTACTGGACAAAAGACCAGAATTATGTAGAGACAGGTAATGGTAACATTTTTGGAGTGAGTTTCAAGTGCGGGATTGGGCCTAAGCCATCTGATCTTGTGGAAATTGAGTCTTATAAGAGTTATGTTCGAGAAGGTGATAGTCCGTTCAACGCATTGCCCGATTTTCGCCTGCCATTTACTGAAAGCGTGGAAAGACTCGATACTATGAACAAGGTTATAAGGTATACCAGGAGTAACCTGGGATATATCCCACAGAATGGTTATGGTCGCAACCCCAAGGAAGTGTTCGAGTTAAGGGGAGGAGACTGTGATGAGCAAGCTTTCTTTCAGCTACATGCTCTGAAGTCCCATGGTTATGACGATTTATACGAACTGACCTTCGTGTCTCCCAGAATGGCTCATGCCTTCTCATATGGTAAAGATAACAGAACAGGAGAAGAATATATATGGGAATATGGCAGGGTATTCAGATTGGATTTTGACCCTGATGTAAACCTTTCAGAAAAGGAGAAGATGGCAGCTATCCTTTCATCCAGGCGATGCACAGAGGATTGGGAACGCTTCTGGGCCTTCAGACCTACAAGTTCCGACTATAGGGACTACAATTACCAGAATATGGAGTGGGTCTATCAAACCTGGAGTAACGAGATAGACATTTCAGAAGATACGGTACAAGTAATTCCCGAATCGGGAATAAGGCTATTTATTGGGACTGAATTTGAAGAATAAGGGCAGCCAAATAAGAGGTCTCTGAAAAAGTATTGACTTTGGTCTGTCATTGCGAGTCCCGATTGAAAATCGGGGCGTGGCAATCTGACATAAAGTGTCATTGCGAACGAAGTGAAGCAATCTCGTAATTCCGCACGAGTTTGCTTCGGCTTCGCCTCGCAACCGCTTTGCTCCTCGCAAAGACATCGATGGGGACTTTTTCAGAGACCAAAATAAAAGACTTGACAAATTCGCATTTTTGTAGCATTATTTAAAGAGGGTAAATAGGGATATAAGTGTGTGCTGGGGTGAATTTTTTTTGTCTGCATTTTGAAGTGTTGATTTCAAAGTTACAGTATTACTAAAATTGACGAAGACGTATCGGAGGAAAAGAACCCAATCCTTAGCCATGCAGGAGATATCGACCCCAGGCCCAGAATACAGGAGATTCGAACCTAGGCTTTAGTCAAGAAAGGTGAAAGAGATAGTGAAAAAACTGTATCCAGAATCAGAACTGGAAAGGACATATAAGATTTTGATTGAGAATATGGGTGAAGGCTTGTGCGTTCTGGACAAGAATTTTTCACCGACATTTGTTAATCCTAAGTTCTGTGAGATTACAGGTTACGCCAAGGATGAACTTTTGGGTAAGTCTGCTTTAGAGCTTGTTGAAGGTAGAAGTAGAAAGATATTGAAAAAGGAATTAGAAAAAAGGATTAAAGGCAAGTCGTCGCGTTATACCGTAAAGGTCAGGAAAAAAAATGGAGAAGAAGCATTCGTCTTGGTCAACGGGGTGCCTCGTTTTGACAAAAAAGGAAATTTTAATGGAACCATCGCCATTGTCTCCGATATTACGGAGAGAAAGAGACTGGAGAAGGAACTGGAAGAACGGACCACGGAACTGGAGAAAGAAGTAGAGAAGAGGACCCGCTTACTGGTTGATCTCTATAGAGGGGTTGCCGTTTCGGAGGAAAGGAGCAGATTGGCGCAGGAGATTCACGATAGTTTAGCCCAGACTCTGGCCACTTCACTTTGGAAAACTGAGATGTGTGAGAAACTGGTGGGCGATAACCAGGTGCGGGCAAGGAAAGAACTGTCGGAATTGAGAGAGATGCTGGCAAAAAGTGTTAAGTCGACCCGACACGTCATATTTGGATTGCAGTTCCCCAACTTTCACAGAGAGGGTTTTACTGCCGTACTCAAGCAGTATTTGCGGGAATTTCAGAGAAAGAGCGGGATTACGTGCGACTTGAGACTCAAACTGGAAAGGAGTCTCGCGGTAAAGACACAGGTAGGTATCTACCAAATCATTCGGGAAGCAATGAACAATGTGAAAAAACACGCTATGGCGAAAAGAGTCGATTTGGTATTAAGAACCGACAGTAAGGGGAATCTCCATCTTACCATAAAAGATGATGGGAAGGGATTCTGTTTGAAGGAAACTTTAGCCCGGAGCGAGTCCGCCAAGCATTTTGGACTGAAAGGGATGAGAGAGCAAGCGAGACGATTGGGAGGGAATTTCATTGTGGAAACCGCAAAGGGGCAAGGGACAAGGATAAAGGTGAAAGTACCTCTCAAGACGCAAAATGAGTGAACTTAAATTCTGACCAAAAATATTTCTACATGCTACCGAAGGATTAAGGAGATTTCTAAAAAGGGGGGAGAAATGGCAAAATTAAAGTGCAATAAATGTGGTACAATACAGGACATACCCATTCATTGCGGGCAACCGATGATAGTTACGGAAATTAATGAGAGAACAATGCTCGCCTGTCGCATGGGCGCTGCCTGTGGCGTCACAAAAGAACTCCCGAAACATTGTGGTCAGCCTATGGTCGTAGTTGAGTAAGGCTAAATTTGCACCAGTAAGTTCCATACTGGCGTAAATTTCGGAAAAGCCCTCGTATTTGATACGAGGGCTTTTTTCTTTTGGGGTTAGTGAATTTTTATTTTCCTTGCTTTTTGCAAGAAGTGTAGATACAATATTTTCACAATTTCGCATGATTCCAAAGGTACCGCATATAGTGCTACAATTTCAAATATTTCTTTTTGGGGCGGGAATAGCAGGTGAAATCCCTGTCCTAAACCTTCCAGAATATGGTCCATAAACCAGTAATTCCAATATTCTAAAATTTAACTTGTAGTTGAGTCATGAACAAATCGTTTCGTATACTCGGGGTTTCCATTTTTTGTTCGTAATTATTTCTGAAGAGAACATTTTTATCAATGAAATAGTTCACTCCCCAGGTCCACCTGCTATTTTCATTATTTGATACATTTATATCTGGATCCAGAGAATCGTATCTTAGTAATATGACTACAGATGGGATTAAGGTATATCCTGCAGTGACATAATATCCTTCCTGCTTTGTTGTTTCATCAATACCTGTAATGTATTCTGCTTTACACATAAATTTTTCAAATTCATATTTCATTTCGAAACCCGTTCGGTTCTTTGTAATACTGTTGGCACGAACGGAGCCATCATAAATTGAAGCCCCGACACTAAGGCCGACTATGGGTAGGAATAATATTCTGCCTACGACTGTTTTTTGAGAATTTTCCTCTGCCTGATTCGAACCACTCCCGTTAAGAATTGCAACAAAAACATTTGATTTTATGGATTTCAAAGAAAAACTTCTGGAGAGTTCAATACCGATATCTCTTGTGGGCTTTACAGAGTTATTTACAATATCCGATTTATCTATAAATTCTAAATCAGCGTCTGGGGTACACTGTTCAAGTGAAAACTTGTATTTAAACTGTCCAACACGTAATATAAAATATTTGATTGATTTGACGTCAAAATAAGTATCATAAATTAACTTATTATTAATAGTATCAGTATTACTACCTTCAAGTGAGAAACAATATGAAATATTTTTTGATATATTCCCAATAATCCCAAACCTCGATTGAGCAATACCAAAGCCGTCTTTTGCTCCTTCCGTAGTATCTGCAGTATATCTGACCCTGGCAAAACCGGCAAAACTAATTTTAGGAAAATCGGAATCTGCACTTGTTAATACCTGCATTGAAAATGCGGTCTTTACTGAAAAGAATAATACAATGCAAAGCAAGAAGTATTTTTTCATATTATCTCCTTTTGAATTTATTTTTTGGCTTATTTAAATACATCAGGAAAAAACAAGGGCTCACCAAATTTCTCAACCCCATAATTTTTGATAATGTTTTGTCCCTCAGTGCTTCTAAGAAATTCAGCAAAATTTTTTGCTAAATCATATTTTACCCAGGGAAATTTGGATGGGGAAACCACAATTACAGAATAAGGGTTGTAAAGTTCAGGGTCATCATTAACAAGTAAATCAAGTGTATCAATCTCTTTTTTGTGTGACAACCACGTAGCCCTATCGCATAATGAATATGCAACTTTTTCATTTGCAATTCGCAATGTAACTTCCATACCAGAGCCACTTTCAATATACCAAGTGGAGGAAGGCTTCATACTTAGCTTTTCCCATAAATAAAGTTCCTTTTTATGTGTACCTGAATCATCACCTCGTGAAATAAATATGGATTTCGTTTCATATATTCTTTTTAATGCTTCTAAAGATTTAAGTCCTTTTATTCCTGCCGGGTCATTTTTAGGGCCGATAATAAAAAAATCATTATGCATTATATCAAGCCTTTTTACCCCATAACCCTCAGCTACAAATTGCTCCTCGGATTTTCTGTCATGAACAAGAATTACATCTGCATTACCATCTTTGGCAAGGCGCATTGCCTGTCCTGTTCCCACGGCAATTATTTTCACTTTACAATTGTATTTCTTTTCAAAGGGTGGTATCAAGACATCAAATAATCCTGAATCTAATGTTGAGGTAGTTGAAGCAAGTATCAGGCTCTTTTGGGCACTCACTTCAGAACTAAATCCAACAACCAATAAAACAATTCCAAGAAAAAGGGGACAGGCTACTTTTTTCATTATTCACCTCAAAAATAAAAAATCCAGCATTCCGCACTTGCAAAATACTGGACTTCGTTTCTCCTTCTCAAGCACGGAAAGCGCACCGATTTCTCAATGCACTCTATCGGCCATCAACCATATCTTTTGGACTTAGGCAAAGTGGCTCGGAGAATATTTTTATAGCATAGTATAAAAATTATACTTTTTTGTCAAGTAAAAAAGAGATAGATGTTATCCAAAGGCTTTACCCACCCAGATTCTCGTTCTGGGAATCTTAACTTACCGGCAACCTCTGTTCGCTTCTGGTCATTTAGAAGTGAAAGCTTGACGAATTCTTATTTTCCTTGATTTTTATAGGAGGTTTAGATATAATACTTTTGGTATTCTGGATAGTTCTAAGGTTGTGGATGGCTCCTGTCGGCGGCGTACCACAATAGAACATACGCAACATACTTAACAACGATAATTTTCATTGTTCAAGCTAAAATTCCAAGGCTCAACAAGAATCCAAACGCATATTCAGGCATTACAAGACAGCCGGGCTATTGCTATAATATGCTTAAGAGAAGGAGGCAGTTACTAAAGAGAGGGTATAGATTTGACCGAAAAACGAGGGAGTGGGTAAAGAAATAACATAATAGCAGGTAATAGTAATAAGGATTCTTTGAAACTGCCTTACAGATTAGGGCGGTTTTTTATTGCCCTCTGTGGCAGATTTTGCTATAGTAGATCACACCGAAAGACAGGAAAGATTTGGCAGGTAAATTAGAGTTTAGAGTATAAATAGACAAATAAAAACGGACAAAGCGATTGATATGAAAAAAGGAAATACTCAAGAAAAGGTGGAAGAATAGCAATAGGAGTATTTAATCGGTGGTAGTCCACAGGCTCTGCATTAAGACTTTGTGTTGATCGATGGCTGGGCTATAGGATGACTATGGAGAGGAGATTCAATCTGTGAAGGAACATCAACTGCAAAATTTAGATTTTGACTTTGTCAACTGTACTCAAGAAACACTTTTTGAGAAGATGGGAACTTCCCAGAAAGGCCTTACCGATGAAGAAGCCAAAAAGCGTCTTTCAGAATATGGCTTTAATGAGCCAGCTAAAAAGAAAAAAAGGACAATCCTTTTCCAAATCCTTTCAAAATTCCTTAGTCCTCTGGTTATAGTTCTTTTAGTCATCGGAGTATTTTCCTTATTTTTTGGGGAAAAGGTAAGCGCGATTCTGGTTATGTTGATGGCGCTTATCAGCGTCCTATTGTCTTTTGTGCAGGAATACCGCGCGGGCAGGGAAGCCGAGAAACTCAGCGAAATGGTCCGCTCCACAGCCACGGTTTACCGCAATGGCAAAGCCAGAGAGATAAAAATTAAGGAGATTGTCCCCGGAGACATAGTGGATTTGTTTGCCGGAGATATGATACCTGCGGACCTACGCATAATCTTCTGTAAGGATCTATTTGTTAACCAGGCGTCATTAACGGGAGAGTCATTTCCTGTGGAAAAGAGTTCGAACCTCATAGAATCAAAGAGTAGTTCTCCAGCAGCTTTAACCAACATTGCTTTTATGGGCTCAAGTGTGGTAAGCGGAACAGGCTTAGGCGTGGTTATAAAAAGCGGACTTGCTACTCAATTCGGTGAGCTTTCTCGAAAACTTGCCACTATACCGATTGAGACTGGTTTTGATAGAGGCGTACGCAGTTTTACCTGGCTTATGATTCGTTCTATGCTGGTTTTGGTTGCGGTTATCTTTGCCATAAACGCCCTATCAAAAGGCAATCCCATTCAGGCGTTTCTTTTTTCGCTGGCAGTTGCCGTAGGGCTTACGCCCGAGATGCTTCCCATGTTAGTGGCTATAAATCTTTCCAAGGGCGCGCTTGCGATGTCAAAGAAAGAAGTTATTGTAAAACGCCTAAATTCTATACAGAATTTCGGTGCAATGGATATTTTATGCACCGATAAAACAGGCACTCTTACTTTGGATAAGATTATTTTGGAAAAACACTGCGATGTGGTACGAAATGACGACGAGGATGTGTTAAGGCTTGCCTATATTAACAGTTTTTACCAGACAGGACTTAAGAATATTTTGGATAGGGCTATTTTAAGACATGAAAAACTGCTGGTTAAGGAGCATAAAAAGGTGGATGAAATACCTTTTGATTTCTCCAGAAAAATAATGTCTGTGATAATTGAAATGAATGGAAAACACAAGCTCATTGCTAAAGGTGCACCAGAGGAAATTTTTAAGAGATGTACAAAATATGAATTAGATGGCGAAATATTGGATATGGAACAACTAATCCTGACAGACCTAAAAGAAGAACATGACCGATTAAGCATGGAAGGCTTTAGAGTCCTTGCTCTTGCCTATAAAGATATAGAAGACAAAAAAGAAAAATATACAAAAGAGGATGAAGAAAATTTGGTTCTTAAGGGCTATATTGCATTCTTAGACCCACCAAAACCCACAGCCAGAAAAACTATTGAAGTGCTAAAGAATTTGGGGATAGAATTTAAGGTCTTAACTGGTGATAATGAATTGGTGACAAAAAAGATATGCAGCGAAGTCAGTATCGACGTCAAAGAATTAGTTACTGGTGAACAAGTTGAAAAACTGGATGATAAACAACTTCAGGAATTGGTAAAGACCGCTTCTGTTTTTGCCAGGCTTTTGCCTTTGCAGAAAGAAAGGATAATCCGCGCTCTTCATAAAAATAAACATATCGTAGGTTATTTGGGAGACGGCATCAATGACGCTCCTGCTTTGAAAGCCGCAGACGTCGGTATTTCAGTCAATAATGCGGTAGATATCGCCAAAGAGTCTGCAGATATAATTCTTTTAAAGAAAAGTCTTATGGTGCTTGCCGACGGGGTTACCGAAGGAAGAAAGACTTTCGGAAACATCCTTAAATATATCAAAATGGGTTCAAGCTCAAATTTCGGCAATATGTTTAGTATGACCGGAGCAAGCCTCTTTTTACCATTCCTGCCAATGCTACCCATACAGATACTATTGAACAATTTTCTCTATGATTTATCGCAGGTATCTATTCCTTCGGATGAAGTAGATAAAGAATACCTTTTAAAATCGCGGCCTTGGAATGTAAGATATATCAAAAAATTTATGCTTTTTATCGGCCCTATCAGCTCAATTTTTGACTTTGTGACCTTTGGAGTATTGCTATTTATTTTTCATGCCTCAGTAGCACTTTTTCGTACGGCTTGGTTCCTGGAATCCCTTTGCACACAGACATTGGTTATACATATCATCCGCACCGGCAAACTCCCCTTTCTTGAAAGTAAGCCCAGCCAGTTTCTGATGTTTACCTCTATCTATATAGTTACGATAGGACTGTTTATTCCGTTTACCCCTTTGGGAAAATATTTTGGTTTTGTCCAACCGCCGCCCGCATATTTTGTGGCGCTTGTTCTCATTGTGGCAGTTTATTTGTTAATGGTGCAGTTTGCAAAAAGATGGTTTATAAAAAAATACGGCTATGAATGAAAATAGAGAATTTATTTCGCTTGATTTTTGCAAAAATTCAGAATATAATATATTCGTTACTGTAACGAAAAAGGGAAAATATGAGCTTGTTTTCGTTATGATAACTAAAAGGACAATAAATGGGAGAATTTAAAAAGCATTTAGAAATTGCAAAAGAGAAATTGAAGGCAGTAGCAGCTGCGTACAAAAGTAAGCAGCACACGGTAGTAGGGGACCTCGCTACTAAGGTAGTAGAGCAATTGGTAGAAGCGGATGCTGGAAGGTTCAATGAACATTTTGGTACTCACAGTGAAAGGCACGAATATTCCAATAAGACCTTTCCTGCTGAAATTAATAAGGCCATGAGAAAGGTATGGTTTGCGTATGGAGACTTGGGCTATGATGGAGTTGATGGAAAAAGAGCAAAATCTGTTATTATTAATTTGAATAAAATAATAGAATATTTTGCACAGAGGTTTGGTGAGAAAATTGAACGCAAAATTAATGTATAAGAATATAGTGAAGCAACTGTCCGTAATAAGCGATGTAAAAGCAACAATAGTATACGGCAGCTTTGCAAGGGGTGACTATGGACCCAAATCGGATATAGACCTATTTATAATAACCACTAAACCAGAAACCACGCAACAAATACAGGATAGGGTTATTGAACTGGAATCAAAAATAGGCAGGGGTATTCAGCCGACAATAAGGACAGAGAAAGAGCTAAAAAAGACAGACACAGGTCTGCTTCAGAATGTGTTTCAGGAAGGCAAAATCGTTTATCTAAGCGAGCCATTGGATATCTCTGTAAACTCCCTTCTCAAACAGAGACCCTATGTAATATACACATTTCAGTTGAATAATTTGAGTCAAAAAGATAAAGCAAGGTTTAATAGAGAATTATATGAAAGAACACACGAGAAATATGCATATAGAGGATTCCTTCAAGAAATCGGAGGAGAGAAGCTATCCAGTGGATGTGTGTTGATACCTTATAATAGAAAGAAAAGGATAGAAAAATTTTTTAAGAAATTTAAAGTCAAATATAGAAAATTGAAAATATGGAGATAATTAAATATTCTAAGAGGGTATTCTCTGGTAAGGACTTGCAAAAACTCAGCAAATATGATAAAAATAATCTGGAACTAGATATTCACATACCTGGGCAAAATGATTCCCATGGGTGTGCATGTTATCTGGCGGCGTACCACCATACAACATACACAAACCACATAGGAACAGTAATTTTCATTGTCCAGAGCATGATTTCAAGGCTAAATAAGAATCCGAATGCGTGCTCAGGCCGTTCAAAACAGCCAGGCTATCGCTATGGGATGGTCAAAAGAAGAAGGCAGTTACTAAGGAAAGGTTATAGATTTGACCGAAAAACGAGGGAATGGGTAAAGAGATGATGTAATATCAGGTAATATTAATAAGGATTCTTTGAAACCGTCTTACCAAGGTGAGGCGGTTTTTTATTGCCTTTTCAAAATGTTTTTGCTATATTGACAGTAAGAAAAGGGACTGGAAAGGTTTATCGACCATGGGGCAGTAGTTCGGTTGGGAGAACGCATCCCTCTCACGGATGAGGTCAGTGGTTCGAATTCCCTCTGCTCCAGAGCCGATGAACGTACGCGACGATTTATTAGAATTTTAGATTTGTCAAGGGGAGCTTTAAGTTAGAACTGGTTTTTTTGTTAATGTTGTTGTTTAGTATTTCTTAAGCGATGGATATTCTTCTTATAGCTATAATGCTTGGGTTGATTGCAGTTTCTTTTGCATTCATTGCTTTATGTAATAAAGTCTAGGAGATAATCTATGCATGTGATTTATTGGATAGGCGGTATTATTTCATTGCTTTTGTTTATTTATCTTCTCATAGCTCTTCTCAAACCGGAGATTTTTAAATGAATTGGAATAATCTTGCCCAGAGCCTCATCTATTTGACAGTGCTGCTTTTGTTGGTTAAACCGCTTGGGATCTATATGGCGCGAATCTATGAAGGCAAGCCTACCGGTATAAACGTTTGGTTTTGGTGGTTAGAAAAATTTATTTACCGATTGACAGGCGTACATCCTGAGCAGGGAATGAATTGGAAAACCTATGCAATAGCGATGATGCTATTTAATGTATCAGGAATAGTGGTTGTCTATATCCTTCAGCGTGTTCAACCGTACCTACCTTTAAATCCTATGTCTATGCCGGCAGTTAATCCGGATCTGGCATTCAATACGGCAGTTAGCTTTACTACCAATACGAATTGGCAGAGTTACGGCGGAGAAACAATTTTGAGTTATCTTACCCAGATGCTGGGATTGACCGTTCAAAACTTTGTTTCTGCGGCAACGGGGATGGCTATATTAGTGGCTGTAATCCGAGGGTTTGTCCAAAAGCAGGTTGAAACAATCGGTAATTTCTGGGTGGATTTAGTTAGGTCTACGCTCTACATACTAATGCCGCTTGCAATAATACTGTCTTTGGTTTTAGTATCGCAAGGGGTAGTTCAGACCTTTAAACCGAGCGTAAAAGTCGCTTTGCTTGAAGCTGCTAGAGATGCAAATGGAGAAACTGTTTCAGAACAGGTTATTGCTTTGGGTCCGGCTGCTTCTCAAATAGCCATCAAGCAGCTAGGTACTAACGGAGGCGGTTTCTTTAATGTCAACTCCTCGCATCCATTCGAAAACCCGACACCTTTATCAAATTTTCTGGAGATGTTAGCCATACTTTTGATAGCTGCGGCATTGTGCTATACCTTTGGCCATATGGTTAGAGACAGGCGTCAAGGTTGGGCGATACTGGCGGCTATGTTGATAATCTTTATTCCATGTCTTTGGGGATGCATTCAAGTTGAACAAAAAGGCAATCCTTTGTTTGGTCGATTAGGCGTTGATCAAAATGCAAGTTCTCTGCAGCCCGGCGGTAATATGGAAGGTAAAGAAGCGCGTTTTGGCATCGTGAATTCAGCTATATGGGCAACAGCCACAACCGCAGCTTCCAACGGTTCGGTAAACTCAATGCATGATTCCTATATGCCTCTTGGAGGGATGGTCCCGATGTGGCTTATGCAATTGGGAGAGGTAATTTTTGGCGGAGTTGGCTCAGGCCTTTATGGGATGATTGCGTTTATCATTATTGCGGTATTTATCTCAGGGCTTATGGTCGGTCGTACGCCCGAATATTTAGGTAAAAAAATTGAAGGCTATGAAATGAAAATGGCTTCTCTGATGATTTTGATTCCGCCTATTCTTGTTTTATTAGGTACGGCAGTTTCAGTTGTTTTACCGCAGGCAAAAGCAGCGATATTTAATCCAGGCCCCCACGGATTCAGCGAAGTGCTGTACGCATTTTCTTCTGCAGGAAACAATAATGGAAGCGCATTTGCAGGATTATCCACGAATAACCTTTTCTATAACATTGCTCAAGGGTTAGCTATGTTTTTTGCGCGTTACTGGCTCGCAATACCCGCGCTTGCCATTGCAGGTTCCCTTTCTAAGAAAAAGATTGTTCCTGTAAGTCAGGGCACATTGCCTACGCATACCCCGCTTTTTATAATATTTTTGGTTATGGTTATTTTGATTGTCGGAGCACTGACGTTTTTCCCGGCATTAGCTTTAGGCCCAATTGTTGAGCATTTAATTTTATCTGGAGTTTAATATGAGTAAATCTCACAAGCCCAAGTCATTGTTTGATCCGTCCATTGCCGGACCGGCTGTCATTGAAGCGATAAAGAAATTAGACCCTAGGCATCAGATTAAGAATCCGGTGATGTTTGTGGTTTTGGTGGGAAGCGTATTGACTACGGGTCTATATATTCAGGCGTTGATGAGAAAAGGAGAAGCTCCGGCTGGCTTTATTTTAGCTATTAACTTATGGCTGTGGTTTACGCTTATTTTCGCTAATTTTTCGGAAAGCCTTGCCGAAGGTCGTGGAAAAGCGCAGGCCGCAAGTTTAAGGAAAGCTAGGAAAGATACTCTTGCCAAAAAGCTTTCGAAGGCTGAGTATAGTTCTGATTACGAAAAGGTAACAGCTTCGATGCTTGGAAAAGGAGATATTGTTCTTGTTGAAGCTGGCGATACAATTCCTATGGATGGCGATGTTATAGAGGGCGTAGCCTCTGTTGATGAGAGCGCAATTACCGGAGAGAGTGCACCGGTCATACGTGAAAGCGGAGGAGACCGCAGCGCTGTTACCGGAGGCACAAGGGTTCTTTCCGATTGGCTTGTTGTGCGAATAAGCTCTAATCCAGGAGAAACGTTTTTAGATCATATGATAGCCATGGTTGAAGGGGCAAAAAGGCAAAAAACGCCTAATGAGATAGCTCTTAGTATCTTGCTTGCTGTTTTTACTTTAATATTTCTTTTAGCAACGGCAACTCTTCTTCCGTTTTCAATTTATAGTATAAATGTCGCAGGGCATGGCGAGCCTGTCTCGGTAACGGTTTTAGTAGCCCTGCTTGTTTGTCTAATTCCCACTACCATAGGAGGATTATTGCCGGCTATAGGCATTGCCGGTATGGATAGAATGATTCAGGCTAATGTTATCGCTACCTCGGGTCGGGCTGTAGAAGCATCAGGAGATGTGGATGTCCTTCTCTTAGACAAAACAGGAACTATTACGCTTGGCAACAGGCAAGCTGTGGCTTTTATTCCTACTCAAGGTAAGAGCATTGGGTCTTTGGTAGATGCAGCGCAAATAGCTTCTTTGGCTGACGAGACTCCGGAGGGAAGAAGTATTGTTGTCTTGGCTAAGGAAAAATATGGAATCAGGGAACGCCATATTCAAGAACTTAGCGCAAAGTTCATCCCCTTTACAGCACAGACGCGAATGAGCGGAGTGGATTTAGGAGACGGCAGGCAGATCAGAAAGGGAGCGGTCGATTCCGTGGAAAGCTATGTCAAAGACCTCGGCGGGTCATTCCCAGAAGATTTAAAGACAGCCATTACCTTTATTTCTAAAAGCGGGGGAACTCCACTGGTTGTAGCAGAGCAAAAAAATGTGCTCGGCGTCATCCATTTAAAAGATATTGTCAAGGGCGGCATAAAGGAACGTTTTGCTGAACTGCGGCGCATGGGAATTAAAACCGTAATGATTACCGGAGATAATCCTTTGACTGCAGCAGCGATTGCTGCAGAAGCAGGTATGGATGATTTTTTGGCTCAGGCTACTCCTGAATCTAAGCTTAAATATATCCGCAAAATGCAAGAGGGAGGCAGACTTGTTGCGATGACCGGCGATGGAACTAACGATGCGCCGGCTCTTGCGCAGGCAGATGTTGCCGTAGCCATGAATACGGGAACGCAGGCGGCAAAAGAAGCAGGGAATATGGTTGACCTTGATTCTAATCCCACAAAGCTTATTGAAATTGTTGAAATCGGAAAGCAGCTGCTAATGACTCGAGGTTCTTTAACCACCTTCAGTATCGCCAATGATGTATCAAAATATTTTGCGATTATTCCGGCAGCATTCGTAGGAACGTATCCGGCGCTTTCGGCGCTTAATATTATGCATCTTGCCACACCAGCAAGCGCTGTTTTGTCAGCAGTTATTTTTAATGCACTTATTATTATACTTCTGATCCCGTTGGCGTTACGCGGCATTCGATATAAACCAATGCCTGCAAGCCGCCTTTTACGGGATAACTTGTTTATCTATGGAATAGGCGGAATAATAGCTCCGTTTTTAGGCATCAAGTTGATTGATATGATTTTGGTTGCGTTACATCTTGTTCGATAAGGAGAAACATGTTTCGGCAACAAATTAGGCCAACGATTTTATTGTTTATAGTTTTATCAATCATCTCCGGGATTATTTATCCGCTATTTGTGACTGGCATTGCACAGATGTTTTTCCATAATAAAGCTAACGGCAGCTTAATTTATAGAAATGGAAAACCAGTAGGGTCATTACTTATTGGTCAACCATTTGATGACCCCAGATACTTTTGGGGCCGTCTTTCAGCAACATCTCCCGTTGCTTTCAATGCAGCAGCTTCATCGGGGTCTAACTTAGGGCCTTCTAACCCCGCATTAATCAGCGCGGTAGAAGCGCGCATCAAAGAATTAAAAGCAGCCGATCCTGACAATAAAAATCCAATTCCAGTAGATTTAGTCACTTCTTCAGCAAGCGGTCTAGACCCGCATATTAGTTTAGCGGCGGTGTATTATCAAGTTTCTCGGGTTGCGCGTGTGCGCGGATTACCGCAAGATTTCGTGAGAAAAATTGTAAACCAATATTCTCGCGGCCGTCTCTTGGGGGTAATTGGAGAGCCGGTTGTAAACGTACTTGAAGTGAATTTAGCATTGGATGCCCGCCTCACCGGCAGGCAGACGCAAAATGCAAAATTGAGGTGAAATATGGAAAGGCCTGATCCAGATGAATTGTTAGCAAATATCAAGCGCGAGGAATCGCATAGGGGAAAACTTAAAATTTTCTTTGGCGCGGCCGCGGGAGTAGGTAAAACTTACTCAATGCTTGAGGCCGCAAGGCTCCAGAAGAAAGAAGGCGTTGACGTTGTTGCCGGATGGGTTGAGACGCATAAACGTGTTGAAACGGAAGTTCTCCTTGAAGGCTTGGAAATCCTTCCGGCAAAGATTATCCAGTATAAGAATGTTGGGTTGCGAGAATTTGATATTGATGCTGCATTAGTGAGAAAACCAGCTCTTATCTTAGTCGATGAGCTGGCCCATACCAATGCTCCCGGTTCGCGCCACCCAAAACGATGGCAGGATGTTGAGGAACTTCTTGATAAAGGAATAGATGTTTATACTACCCTTAATGTTCAGCACTGCGAAAGTGCTACTGATGTTGTGGCTCAGATTACAGGCATAACCGTCCGTGAGACTATACCCGACACCATTGTTGAGAAGGCTGATGAAATAGAACTTGTGGATTTGCCCACCGAGAACCTGCTAAAACGCCTCAAAGAAGGAAAAGTTTATCTTGGAGAAATGGCAGAGCGAGCGGCTCAACATTTCTTTCAACCGGGTAATTTAATCGCATTGCGACAGTTGGCGCTGCGTTATACGGCGCACAACGTGGATGAAAAACTAATGTCGTATAAACAGGCTCATGCTGTTTCAAAAGTATGGGGCGCGCGGGATAGATTTCTGGTATGTATATCTGCTAGCCCAAATGCCATTCGCTTAATCAGGGCAGGTAAACGCATTGCGGCAGATTTAGGAGTAAACTGGACTGTTGCATATGTAGAGACTGGCACGCAATTAAATGAGAAGGACAAGGCTAGGATATCCGAAATGATGCGCCTTGCGGAAAAACTAGGGGCACAGGTAGCTACACTGAGCGGCCAAGATGTGGCAGAGACGTTAATTTCGTATGCGCGTTCAAAGAATGTCAACAAAATAATTGTGGGTAAGCCGGCAAAACCAAAATGGAAGGAGCTTGTTTTTGGTTCTATTATCGATAAGTTAGCCCGTAAATGCCAAGAAATAGATTTGTATCTATTAAGCGGAGAGGCTCAAAGTGAACCCATTGAGGTTGCTCCTGTGGCCATGGTTCCTTTTTCTTGGAAAAACTTCTTTAAAGTTTTAAGCATAGTCATTCTTTGTACCTTAATAGACTGGGCAATGTTTCGTAATTTAGCCCTTGTTAATTTAATAATGGTTTATTTACTGGGAGTAACCTGGGTTGCCTTCAAATACGGCCGCCGGCTGTCAATGATAGCGTCCTTCTTGAGTGTTGTATTTTTTGATTTCTTTTTCGTACCTCCGTATTTGACATTTGCGGTAGCAGACGTTCAATATATTCTTACTTTCGCAGTTATGCTCATTGTGGGTTTTGCTATATCCCATTTGACGGGTCAGCTTCGCCGCCAAACTATCATGATGCGTTTCCGGGATGACAGAACGCAGGTTCTTTATGCGCTAAGCCGTGACTTGTCAAAAAGTTCCTATCCCGATGAACTTTTTAAGATTACGTTAAAACATATTCAAGAATTTTTTAAATGTCGGGCCGTTATCCTTACTCCTGATGCAAAGAAAAAACTTATGCCGCGTTTTGGCGAAGCAGAAGAATTAAGTCTTTTCCCCAACGAAATTGCTGTCGCGCAGTGGGCATATGAAAATAAGAAAGTCGCTGGAAAAGATACCGATACCTTGCCGGGTGCAAAGGGAATTTATTTTCCTTTTGTGGGCGCAGAAAAGACAGTGGGAGTAATTGGAGTTTTTCCTCATGAGGATAAACAGTTTGTTGATCCCGAACAGTTTCATATTTTAGAAATGTTTGTTAGCCAAGCTGCACTGGCTGTCGAAGGAGCACAGCTTGCAGCGGCAGCTCTTGACGCAGAAGCAAAGATTGAAAGTGAACGTCTCAAGAATTTACTTCTAACTACTTTTTCTTCCGGTTTACCTGAGCCTTTAACGTCTATCTCTCAAACCGCCTCGGAATTATTAAAACCGGAAAATATTAAAGACGATTCAAAACGTGCTGAATTGATAGAGAAAATGCGCCAAGAGACAGAGCGTTTGAATTCCCTTATTACTGAGTTGCCAAAGATACTTGAATCAGAAGAGTAGGACCTTCGAGCTTGGATCTTATATAACCAATAATTCTTTTGTTTCCTTTGACTATTATCTGTGGTAAAATCATTTCCTGAAATCCTTCTGAATTTTTGTAGTTTTGTTGTGAAAAAGGACAAATTTTTGGCGCTACTAAAGATAAGGCCCTGTATCGAAACCTGTCGATATCTGGCGCACCAGACAAAATTTTTACTAAACTTATGGCAATTATGATATTTATTGAAAGAATAAGAGAATGTAAAAAATGTGACATTAGATTTCATAAGCCTCTTGTGTTTGGAGATATTGAAAAGAACAAGTTCGTATTTTTGAGTGAGGAGCCCACGAAAGATGCAAGAGACAGGGATTTTTTTGAATATTATCTTGGCTCGCCAAATGGGAGATTTCATACTGAATGGATGCCCAAGATGGGAATTGACATTGCTTGGCTCAAAAATAATGCTTATATTACGCATGTATATAAATGTTGTTCGGAAATGAAAAAGTATCAACGTAATAAAATGTGCGCCCACTGCTTGGATTGGTTAGAAAAGGAAAAAGAATATTTTAAGAATGGAAAAACTATCATTACTTTTGGAAGCTATGCTCTTGCAAATCTGCGTTCTACGCATCCTTATGCACAGCGTATAACAGAAATAATAAAAGAAAAAAAGCAGTTTTCAATTTGGGAAAGTGATGTGATTCCACTCCTTCATCCAGCCAGAACAAACAATCGTTATATAAATAAGTATAGAGAAGAAATCGATTACATCTTACATAAAATCAGAAGTCTTATCCATAATTAAGTATGTGAGATTGATTTTGAAATCCCTTAATTTTTAAATTTGTTAATTTCCTTTGGTGCAAATTGAAATTAAAAAAAGAGAAAGGAAGGTCTAACATCAGGATTCCTATTTTGCTTGATTTTTGCAAAAGCTTTAGATATAATAGATTTGGCATTCAGCATAAGGCATAATAAGAAAATGCACGGCAGAATTTCGGCGGCGTAGCTCAGTTGGTCAGAGCAGGGGAATCATAATCCCTTTGTCGTAGGTTCGAATCCTACCGCCGCTACCAGAAATATTATAGTCTTGTCCAAAGAGTCCGCAATGGCGGGCTATTTTTATCGAAAAATGGTCTTCCCCAAGGTAAAAAAAATAATAGAAAAATATAGTATGTTTTCTCCTGGAGATAAAATCCTGGTGGGAGTTTCCGGAGGACCGGATTCAGTTTGCCTGTTGCATATCCTGGATAGATTCCGAAAAGAGATGGCTTTATCCTTGCACATCGCACACATCAACCATGGAATAAGAAAGAGGGAATCTAAAAGAGAAGAAGAATTTGTGAGTCACCTGGCTGGTAGGATGGGTCTACCAATTACGGTGAAATCAATAAATGTTCCCTCTTATGCTAGAAAGAAAAAGCTAACGGTTGAGGAAGCAGCAAGGGATATGCGTTACAGGGTTTTGGAGCGATTAGCCGGGAAACTGAATGCTAAAAAGATTGCTCTGGGACATACTGCTTCCGATCAGGTGGAGACAGTGCTAATGCACCTTTTGCGTGGCAGCGGTCCGCAAGGGTTATCTGGAATTCCTCCTTTGAGAAAATTGGGTAGAGCGGAAATCGTCCGTCCTCTAATAGAAATAAGTAGGGAAGAAATTTTGGGCTATTTAAAAGAGAATAATCTGAAATTCTGCCTGGATTCGTCAAACAGAAAAACCGAATATTTTCGTAACAAGATAAGGTTAAAGCTTCTGCCTCTTTTGCGAAAGAACTATAATAGGAACATTGAGGGAGCGCTCCTCCGTTTGTCAGAAATTTTGAAAGAAGAGAATGCCTATTGGGAGAGAGTGGTGGAGAGAGTTTTGAACGAGGTAGTCTCCTGGAAATCAGGGAAAATTTTGATTGATTTCAGGAGGTTTTTAAGATATAATGTAGTTGTTCAGAGAAGAGTTTTATACAGGCTTTTTGCGGGAATTGTAAGTCTATACCAGATAGAAGCAATAAGAAATTTAGCAGGGAAGAGTTCTCAGGGGAAAAGGATTTATCTGGTTAACAGGTTAAGTGTCAGGAAAGAGGGCGATTTTCTCATATTCTCATCTTCTCCTGAGCGAAAGTTAAAAAAATTCAATTATCCCATCAGAGTTCCTGGCAAAAACGAGATTGACGGACTGAACTTAACACTCAATACCAGAATAGTAGATTTTCGTCCTGTTTCTGATGGAAGTGCCAATATAGTCTATTTTGATATTGATAAGATAAACTCCCGGAAGTTAATAATAAGGAATAGACGGGAGGGAGACAGGTTTAAGCCTTTTGGGTTGAGAGGTACAAAGAAGCTTAGTGACTTCTTTATTGATAGAAAAATCCCCAGACGTTTACGGGACAGGGTTCCTCTTCTGGTAGATGGAAACGATATTCTCTGGGTTGTGGGGATTCGCCGGGCCGATAAAGCAAGGATTACTGAAGATACCAGAAAGATTTTGGAAGTTCAGGTTTTACGTGAGAAAGAGTCTTTCAGTGATTAAAGAGGTGGAATATGAATAAATTTTTGAAAGGTTTGTCTCTCTGGCTAATCATTATTCTGGTGGCTATGCTTTTTGCCAGATTGATGAGGCCACAAGAATATAAGGAAATAGATTATAGTGAATTTAAAGGCTATCTGAAATCAGGTCAGGTAGTGGAAGCCTTAATCAGCGAGGGGCTGATTAAAGGAAGCTTCAAGAGCGAAACAGGAGAGCTGGTCAAATTTAAGACGGTGCCTGTGGAGGACCCCAAGCTCGTGGAAGAACTGGAAGCCTATGGAGTTAAATACAAAGGTGAAGTTAGGAAAAACTGGTTCTCTGTCATTCTTTTCAATTTTGGGCCGATTCTTCTGTTTGTTTTTATCTGGTTTATGTTGATTCGTTCCATGCAGGCTGGTGGAAAGCAGGCTATGTCTTTTGGCAGAAGTCGGGCAAAACTTATGGACAAGAGTAAACAGAGAGCAACTTTTGCTGACGTTGCCGGAGTAGATGAGGCAAAAGAAGAGTTACAAGAGATAATTGCATTTTTGAAGGACCCAAAGAAGTTTCAGAAGCTGGGTGGAAAAATTCCCAAAGGAGTCCTGCTTTACGGAGCTCCGGGCTCAGGCAAGACGCTTTTAGCCAGGGCGGTGGCAGGGGAAGCAGGGGTACCTTTCTTCAGTTCTAGTGGCTCTGAGTTTGTGGAGATGTTTGTGGGAGTGGGAGCTTCAAGGGTGCGGGACCTATTCACTCAGGGAAGAAAAAACGCGCCTTGCCTCCTCTTCGTGGATGAGTTGGACGCTGTGGGCAGGCACAGGTTTTCCGGTATTGGAGGTGGACACGATGAGCGGGAGCAGACTCTCAATCAGCTTCTGGTGGAGATGGATGGATTCGATACCAGAGAGGGTGTAATTCTCATTGCCGCCACTAATAGACCGGATGTCCTCGATCCAGCGCTTCTCCGTCCGGGAAGATTTGACAGGCATATAATGGTACCCAATCCTGATTTGAAAGGACGCGAAGAGATACTAAAGGTGCATAGCCGCAACGTAAAATTGGCTCCCGGTGTCGATTTAAAAGTTATCGCCAGAAGGACTCCGGGATTTGTGGGTAGCGATATAGCTAATTTAGTCAATGAAGCTGCGCTTCTGGCAGCGCGTGAAGACAAGAAGGCAGTAGAAATGAAAGAGTTGGAAGAAGCAATCGACAGAGTTATTGCTGGCCCGCAGAGGAAGAGCAGGATGATTTCTGAAAGGGAGAAGAAGATTATTGCCTATCATGAAGCCGGACATACTCTGGTGGCAAAACTGATTCCTGGCACAGACCCGATCCATAAGGTCTCCATTATTCCCCGGGGACCTGCTTTAGGATACACCCTGCAGCTCCCTTTGGAAGATAAGTATTTGGCTACTAAAACTGAAATTACAGATAAGTTGACTGTTTTTTTGGGAGGCAGGGCGGCTGAAGAGTTGACTTTTAATGAATTGACTACGGGCGCGGAAAACGACCTCCACCAGGCAACTGAGGTTGCCCATAAGATGGTCTGTGAATACGGGATGAGCGATAGACTCGGCCCATTGACTCTCAGGAAAAAAGAGACTGAGATATTTTTAGGTCGAGATTTCACTGCAGAGAAAGCCTATAGTGAGAAAACAGCAGAGATGATAGATGAAGAAGTAAAGAAGATTATGGAAGATTGTAGAGATCGGGCGAAGGAGCTTTTGGGAAAGAACAGGGCTAAACTGGATAGATTGGCTAAAGCACTGATGGAAAAAGAAATACTTGTGGGAGAAGAGGTAGAAGAGATATTGAAACATGTGGAAGAAGTTTTCCCCCCGGGGAAAAAGAGTAGAACCCAGGGTAGAACGAAAAAGAGTAGGGAGTGATGGACAAGAAGAAAATTGAGAGAGCTGTAAAAATGATTTTGGAGGCAATTGGCGAGGAGCCCTCGCGAGAAGGATTGAAGGGGACTCCGCAACGCGTTGCCGAAATGTATGAAGAAATTTTGGCTGGCTATTCAGAGACGCCAGCCAAAGAATTAAAAATTCATTACGAGAAAGAAAACTATGAAGAGATAGTTCTGGTGCGGGACATTCCCCTTTACTCGATGTGCGAGCACCATATGTTGCCTTTTTTTGGCAGAGCCCACGTAGCTTATATGCCTCATAAAGATAGAGTTGCCGGGTTGAGCAAAATCGTTAGGGCGGTGGAACTTCTCGCGCGCAAGCTTCAAGTGCAGGAAAGGCTAACCAAGCAGATTGCCGATACCATAATGGAGGCATTATCCCCCCAGGGAGTGTTAGTGGTTATTGAAGCGGAACATTTTTGTATGACTATGCGCGGGATAAAGAAACCAGGTTCACTGGTGATGACTTCAGCAATGCGAGGTATATTCCTTAAAGACGCCCGTACCCGGAATGAAGCGATGGCCTTAATTAGTAAATAATATCGGGGTCGGGCACTCTTCAGAGTGCCGTTCTTCGTCACCCTTAAGGGTGACCGACCTATAACTACATTCCTCCCTTTCGGGAGGACTCCAAATTGATGAAGATTGAGTTCCTCGAGTTGTTTTGCCCTCCGTTATAGCTGCAATTAAATAGAAAAAAATAACTAACAGAAGTAAGTTGATGAAATGGCTGAAAGTCAAGTGAGAGTTATTAGTATAGATGATTCTCCTTGTGCTCGCTCAGAAATGGGAAAGATTGACGTCCATGAGACGGGTATCAGGATAATGGAGAAGAAGGCGATTTTCTACTCCATCAAAGTAGAAAGTGTTAATAGTCAATCCGCCAATATTATTAAACAGGAGATGCTGTCGTTGGGAGGAGAAACAGCAGTTTCCCGCGATGTTTTGAATTTCTCCAGAAAAAAGTCGGATATTTTGCTTTTAGGTACGGAGAAGCAGTTTGCAGAGTTAATAGTTAAACTTAGCCGACATCCTTTCGGTCTGGCGCTCCTCAGTCAAGAGATTAAGAAAGTCCTCTCAAATTATCGGAACAGAGATTTTAGATTAAGTTCTAAAGGACATACCCTGCAATTGGGCAAGAGGACGCTAATTACGGGAGTCCTAAATGTAACTCCCGACTCTTTTTATGATGGTGGAAGATATAACAGCTTGAAACGGGCGGTGGACCGTGCTTTGGAGATGGTAGAAGAGGGCGCGGACATTATCGATATCGGTGGAGAGTCGAGCCGTCCCGGGGCAAGTCCAGTAGGGGAAAAGGAGGAATTGGAGAGGGTGATTCCAGTGATAAAGAAGCTGTCATCCAGAATTAAGGCGTTTATCTCCATCGACACTTATAAATCAGGAGTAGCAAGAAAGGCTATCGATGTGGGAGCAAGTATAGTCAACGATATTTCCGCACTACGTATGGACGAAAAGATGGCTAAGGTGGTAGAGAGTAATGGAGTTCCTGTTTGCCTGATGCATATGCAGGGTACTCCACGGAACATGCAGAGGAATCCCAGATACAAGGATGTGATAAGCGAGATATTTGCTTTCTTGAGAGAAAGGATAGATTTTTGTGAACAGGCAGGCATTGATATAGAAAAGACTATCGTGGACCCGGGAATTGGATTTGGCAAGACAGTGGAGCATAATCTACAAATTTTAAAGAACCTCGATCAGTTCAAATCCCTGGGCAGACCGATTATGGTAGGGGTCTCCAGGAAATCCCTTATAGGGAAAGTCCTCCAGTTAGAGCCTGAGGAGAGATTAGAGGGTTCTCTTGCTTCGGCAATCTGGTCTATGATGAAGGGAGCAAGTATTCTGAGGGTTCATGATGTTAAAGAGACAAAGAGAGCGGTAAAGATGGTAGAGGCAATTAAAGAATAAAGAAAAGGGGTCAGAGTCATTTTTTCTCACAATTGCTTTCTTCCACAAAGGTGGGTTGAAACAGGTAGAGATGGGAAAATCACTCTGACCCCATTTTCGCAAAGGGGGTGAACATGACAGAAGGGATTGAAGTTAAGGAAGTAAGAACTAAAAAAGAGTTGATGGAGTTTATAAAATTTCCCTGGAAGGTCTATCAAAATGACCCTTACTGGGTGCCACCATTAATTAATGATGTAAAACTTATTTTAAGTGAAAAGAACCCTTTCTGGCAACATGCGGAAAAGGAACTTTTCCTCGCCAGAAGAGACGGTAAATCAGTAGGTAGGATTTCTGCCATAGTTGATGATAACTACATAAATTTTCATAATGAAAAGTTAGGATTCTTTGGGTTCTTCGAGTCCATCGAAGATTATACAGTCGCTGAAAATTTGCTCAACCGGACAAGAGAATGGTTAAGAGACAAAGGGATGGGGAAAATGGCTGGTCCTATGAACCCTTCTACCAACGACGAGGTGGGTTTCCTGATAGAAGGATTCGATTCTAGCCCTTACATTTTGATGACTTATAATCCAAAGTACTATATCGATTTTATGGAGAGATACGGTTTGGTTAAAGGGATGGATTTCTTCGCCTATTTGACAGAGGTAGATAAGGGTCCCTTAGAAAGATTAGAAAAAGTGGCTAAGAAAATAAAAGAGAAAAATCCAGATGTTAAAATTCGACAAGGCAATCTAAAAAACTGGAAAAACGAAGTGGAGAATGTTCGTACAATCTATAATAATGCCTGGGAAAAAAACTGGGGATTCGTTCCCTGGACAAAGGAGGAGTTCTACACTGAGGCTATGAAGTTGAAGCCTTTTCTCGTGACGGGAACGCTTCCCATGGCTGAAGTAGATGGTAAGGCAGTGGGAATGTTAATTACGGTTCCTAACTATAATGAGGTTACTAAAAAGATGAACGGAAAGTTGAATCCCTGGACTATTCTGAAATTCCTATGGTACAGGAAGAAGATTACTACTCAGCGTTTGCCGATTATGGGAGTGGTAAAAGAATATCAGAAGAGAGGAATTGAGACCCTGCTTATGTTGGAAGGATTGAAAGGTTCACAGAAGGTGGGTTATAAATATTGTGAGTGTTCCTGGGTGCTGGAAGATAACATCTTAACCCAGAGAGCAGCCGAAATGATGGGTGGTAAAGTATACAAAAAGTACAGAGTGTATCAGACCGATATTTGAAAGCATTAAGATTGAGAAGACTTTATATGATATTTTGAATTATTCTTATACCATTCTACCGTTTTCTCCATACCTTCATCCAGAGAGACTCTCGGTTGGTAGCCAAGTTTAGCCCTCGCCTTTTTTATACTGAAATGGTAATCCTTACCCACGTTGGCTATTCTGTAGCGAGTAATGATAGGTGGCTTCTTTGACCGGAACAATCTTAAGATTGCCTCACAGACAGCCGCGGCAGAATAGGCTACAGGGTAAGGGACAGAGAACAGAGGTCTTCTTACGCCGAGTTTCTCGGCAATCTTGTCCGTATATTCCTTCCAGGTAATTTCCAGCCCATCAGTGACAATGAATGTCTCTCCTACTGTATCCTTCCTGTCCACAGCAAGGAGAATGGCATCTATGAGATTTTCAACATATGTGGGACAGGTCAAAGGTCTTCCTCTGCTAATATAGACCATCTGTCCCTTCTCTATGAGTTCTGCCATTTTTGCAAAAGTCACTCGATCTCTTGGCCCAAAAACATTCCCCGGCCTGATAATCAATGTAGGTAGACCTCTTTCTCTATGGTATCTATTTACCAGATCCTCCGCTTCTCTTTTGGTTATGGAGTAGGGGAAGATGGTATCTGTCTTTGGAGAATTCTCTATAGCATTGCGAAAGCCTCTAAACCCGTGAACCGCAGCAGAACTGATAAACACGAATCTCTTGACTCCAGAGTTGACTGAGCTTTCCATAAGGTTCTTGGTACCTTCCACATTTACTTTTCTAAATAGTTCTATTGGTCCCCAATCGGATGCTCGTCCTGCCACATGGTATACTACATCTATTCCTTGAGTAGCTTTATCTAATAACGCTTTATCCGATAAATCTCCAAAGAATAATTTTACTTTCAGCCCTTCAAGGAAAGAGAGATTACTGGTTTTCCTCACCAGGCCCGATACTTCTTGACCTTCTGCAATCAGGCGTGTTGCCAGATTGCTTCCAATAAAACCATTTATTCCCGTAATAAACGTTTTCATCTCAAAAAAGGGAACAAGCTACTTTTCCCACTCCTCCTTCAATATGAAAAAGGTGACAGGTACTTTTTTCTAAATATTGTACCTGTCACTTTTTTTGCTACAGAATAGTTACCAATAAGTCCGTGGAGACTCCTATATAGGAATGGATTATGAGGGGATACAATATAGACCGGGTTCGTAAAGCAAGATAGCCCAATACTAATCCCAGAATTATCGACCCTAAGAATTCCGGCTCTGGCTTATTAAAATGTAAGATAGATGAGGGAATAACTTGTAGTAAAATTGCATAGGTATCACCGAATTTTTCTCTCAATCCAAATAGTATGTATCCTCTAAAAAAGAACTCCCAGCCCACATAATATAACAAAACATAAGAAAATTCATACAATAAGAAAACCGAAGCCTTATCCTGTACCAGTTTTGATAGCGGGTATTCTGCACGAAACTGTGGCATATATGCTCCCAGAATCATTATCGGAGTCACAATAAGAGGAATAGTTATAATAATAAATCGTAATCCATATCTTTTATCTCCCAAGGAAAGTCCATAATCCTTAAGTTTCTCTTTAAAAACCAGTTTTATGATTACCAGAGGAAAGAGAAAAAACAGAATGAGTGTAGCCAGAAATTGGTAAACATAGCGGTATATGTCGAAATAGCATAAATTAGAAAGGTGAGAAAAATATCGTGCAAATGCCTCGTCCATCCCGTGGTAAATGTAGACTAATATAATTACAGGGACAGAAAGGAGAAGAATTTTTGTTTTCCAATCACCTTCTTTTAAGGTCTCAATGAATCTCAATCTTCCTCCCTTATTAAGCAAATTTTGTCTCAGGCAAAACTACCTGAATAGCCTGAGGGCAGATTTCGATTTCTTGAGGGAGAGTGCCCATAATTTCTCCATCAACCTGTATCCACACTTCCCCGGGGGCATCAATCTCTATCTTCTTTGCCTTGGTATATTCCACATCTTTAAAATAGGTGTGGCGCCCTCGCAAAATGCCCAAGACATAACGGAGAATATCTCTTCTTTTACCATTTTTAAATATAATAACATCCAGATAGCCATCAGCCATGTCGGCTTCAGGGGCAATTATGGAAGATACACCGTAGAAACTCCCGTTGGAGATAATTGCCTCAAAACCTCGCCGGGAAGAGCCATCCACTCTAATAGAAAGTTCAGTTGCTTGGTGTTTAATTAACACGCCCACTCCTGCTATCAAATGAGCAGGGATCCCGCCCAAGGTTCTTACCAGGTTAGGCTTCAGTGATTTAATTACCGAAGCCTCGTATCCTATTCCTGCCATGGAAACAAAGTAGCGGAGGAAATTGCCAGTTCCCACTTTCCCCAGGTCGATTTTCCTCACGTATTTTTTAATAACAATTTCACAGGCCCGGATAGGGTCAAGAGGAATACCTGCAGAAAGCGCATAAATATTACTTGTACCGCAGGGAATAAATCCTATAGGAAGGGAACTGTGGGAAGAGACCACTCCGTTAATTACCTCGTTCATAGTCCCATCGCCTCCACAGACCACAATCAGGTCATACTCTTCCCCGCTTACTTTCTGAGCTTCCTGAAATGCACCGTTTTTCTCTTTGGTTATAGCCCAACTGAGGGAATTATCCTTTCCCAGAATTTCCTTAATTATGGGCAGGTAAGTTTCTATTTTCTTGCCACCAGATAAAGGATTTACGATTAGTTTCATTCTCATAGTATTGAATTCCTTTACTTTGACTAAGTATATCAAAATGGTATCACTCGGTCAAGGCAAAACTATCTCCTGTTTTTTCTCTTGCGTTTTTTGAGATTTCGTGGTAATCTAAAAATGGGTACTTGTAAGCTATTCCCGGAAACTTAAGCGGTCATCATCCATATCTTTTGCCAAAAATGAAAAACGCAAAATATTGTTTGCTATTATTTTTATTTCTCGCCTTTTTTGTCCCATTTTGCTGGGCTCTTCCTGATCTATATATCTCCGAATCAGACATCAGTTTTAGTACTGATTATCCCGACTCAAGTGAAGTATTTACTATTTCAGCAACTGTACATAACAGTGGGGATGACTATTCTGATCCGGTTTTTACTAAGAATCCTGGACCTGTCGACCTGATGGCAGCAGTATATAATAGTCAGTGGCTTGCTCAATCGTTTAATCACTCGGATGATATAAACTTAACAGGTGTAAGTCTGTTTATAAAAGATGTTGGAAATGATGATTCTCTAATTGTAACGATTGAGACAAATACTGCAGGTAATCTGCCGAGCGGCTTTGAAATTGCCTCCAGCACAGAAAATAGTAGTGGTGACGGATATTACTGGGTCGATTTTATGTTTTCTGGATTAGTCTCTTTATCAGCAAATACTACATACTGGATAGTAACTCACAATTATGCTGTGGCCGACTCAGATGGGTATAAAGTAGTACTCACATCTTATAACTATTATGCTTCCGGCATAGAGGCTTACTCATATGACCAGGGAGGTACGTGGGAAGAATGGCAGAAACGCGATTTGTTGTTTGAAGCATATCGCTCTACAACAACTATAGTCAAATTCTATGATGGCGACCCGGATTCTGGAGGTTTTTTGATTGGTACAGACGAAATATCTCCAGTTCCTAACGGAGGTAGTGTAACTGCATCCATCTCAACTTCTACTTCCGCTGGCTATCATAGTATTTATGTCCATATAAACATGGATAATTACATTGTTGAACAGGATACAACTGATAATAAGGCTTATAATACAATTGCTGTAGATTTTCCCAGAGTTGTAAGTGCGGAAACAATTGATGCTGACCTCAATGGCTGTATAGATGCTTATTATATTGTCTTTAATGAGGATATAAATGATTCTGATTCTCAATTCAATCCGGCGGGTTTTACAGTTGATGGTCATAGTATCATAGGTGTCATCACCACTCTGGCAAATCATCTGGATGAGTTAGATGATGATGATATCTATCTTTGCTTTACTGAAAGCGGAATCCCTGATACTGGCATCGTTCCCGAAATCACTTATAGTAGCGCTACCGGAAAACTGACAGACCTGGACGATGGTAATCCTTTGCTTGATATTGGTCCATCGGACATAACCGAGGCCGATGGAACATCTCCGGCAATCAATTCTCTTCTTTCCTTTCCCCAAGACGGTGGACTGGGTGTCCTGATTGATGACTCAATTCAGATTATTTTTGCTGAAGAGATGAATGTCGACACTACAACCAGCGCCATCAAGGTAGAAGCAATTGTAAATAAAGATAGGGAAACTATAACTCCTGAGATAGTTTCCGGAGATTTTTCCTCTTCTTATGATGAAACTACCCACCGACATAAATTCATTTTTCAGCCGATTCCCACTCTAAAAAATAATTATACTTATCGAGTTACTGTTGATACAACAGCAACAGATACCACTGGTGAACATTTTAGCGGCTTTGAGTTCGATTTTACCACAATTTCCAATTACCGGGAGTCGAATACGTTTCTTTCAGGTGATGGCAAAATGAAAATAGCTTTACATGCTGCAACATTGAAAAAGGATTTCTTTGTAGAGGTGAGCACCTCTCCTCTTAAGGACTCTTCCAAGAAAAACAATATAATTGATGCCAATAATAAACTTGACAATGATGATGACCCATTTTCCTTTACCCTGGAACCCACTATAGTAGAGATAGAAGCTTTTGATGCCAATGGGGATGCGATTACTGATGCCTTTGAAATTCCGGCAACTATAACTTTGTCTTACGAAGATAATAACCCTGAGAATGGGATTGTTGATGAAACATCACCTGCGTTGAGAGAAAAGACATTACAAGTTTACTGGCTTGACGAGTCACATAGCCTCTGGGTGAAATTATCAGGTTCAAAAGTTGATACTGACTCTAACCGCGTTTCAGCTGACACGTTTCACTTTAGCGTTTTTAGCCTGCATGGAATGGGAACGACCGATTTGAGCGATGCTTATGCTTATCCTGTTCCGTTTATACCCAGTCGGGGAGATGAGGATATCACCTTTACAAACATTTCTCCTTTATGCACAATTAAAATATACACCCTGAATGGCGAACTTGTTAGAACTATTGAACATACAAGCGGCAAAACTAGTCGTTCGTGGGACGTTACCAATGATAGAGGAGACAGGTTGGGAAGCGGAGTCTACCTTTACTTAATTGATAGTAATAGAAGCAAAAAGAAAGGGAAATTAATAATCATTCGATAAAATTATGAAAGAATGGATATATAAATTAATTATATTTATCATATTGTCCGTTGGCCTGTCACTTCCGGATTGTTTTGCTAAGGGACGGGGAACTACAGGAGCAAATTTCTTAAAGATAGATGTGGGAGCCAGACCCTTGGGAATGGGGGGTGCTTTTGTTGCTGTAGCAGATGATGTTAACACTATTTGGTGGAACCCGGCGGGAGCTGCCACTACAAAGCGTAAAGAGATAACCTTAATGCATAATGAAATGGGTGAAGATATACGCTATCAATTCTTGGCTTATAGCCAGCCGGTAGGAAAACTGCGAGGAGGATTAGGGGGAAGCATATCCTATTTAAGTGTAAGCGATATTCAGGGATATAGCCCCGGGGGGATAGAAACCAAAAAGTTAAGCACATATGATTTGGGAATCAGTTTATGTTATGGTTTAAGAATTATTCCTTCCGTTTCCGGGGGCGTCAATTTTAAATTTATTGCAGAGAAACTGGCTGATAGGAAAGCTTCCACCTGTGCGTTGGACATAGGAGGGTTGTGGAAGACGCCTGTTTCTGGTTTACGATTGGGATTCAATATTCAAAACCTCGGAGGAGGACTTAAGTTTATCGAGGAGAGGTCATCCCTTCCTCTAAATGGTAAACTCGGTTGTGCTTACGAATTTGAGTTTTTTGGCGCTAAATCAATTGTTGCCATGGATGTCAATATACCGGTTGACTATAGCGTTTTTGTAAATGGTGGAGTGGAATGCAAAATATACGATTTGATTGCTTTACGTGCAGGATTCAAGTCAAAAGATGATTTGTCCAGTGGACTCCGTTTAGGGATAGGAATTGGGGGGAAAAATTTGGTAGTTGACTATTCCTGGCTATCCAGAGGAGATTTTGAGAATAGCCACCGTGTGAGTGCTACTCTCCGTTTCGGCAGAGAGTATGAAGAGAGTATGATTGAAACAGATATTAAAGAACATTTTGAGCGAGGCAAGAAATATTTTCATAACGGACAACTACTTAACGCCCACAGGGAGTTCAAAAACATACTTTTGGTTAGTCCGGGGCACAAAGGCGCGCGTGATTTTATAAGCCGCATCGAAGTCAGCGTAGAGGAAGTGGAAGTTGCGAAGGATATCACTAATTTCTTTAGCCAGGGAGAAAAGTATTACAAAAAAGGTGATTTGATTTCTGCGCGCGCAATGTTTGAGGAGATTATTGCCCTTAATCCCGACCATCAAGAAGCAAGGGATTATATTAATATGATTGAGCAAAGGTTCGGTGAAGTCGTTAATTCCATTTTTGTAAGAGGAGTATCATATTATGAACAGGCGAATTACTCTAATGCTCTTGAGGAAATGAAAAAAGTCTTATCCCTTAATCCCGACCACCGGGAGGCAAAAGAATATATAACGCTCATTGAGAATAAGCAGAGGGAGCTGGAGAAAATCAAATTTGCCTTAAAGAAAAAACAGGAAGAAGAAAGAAAAAACAGGAAAATCTCCGCCTGCCTCAAGAAAGGACTAAATTATTATGAAGAGAAACAGTGGACAAAAGCGATTAACTTATTTAATGAGGTGTTAGCTCTTGCCCCTGGCCATAAAGTAGCATTAGAGCATATTGTTATTTGTTACTATGCACAGGGACTCACCCTGCATAAAGAAGGCAAATTGCTGGAAGCACTGCATATGTTCAACAATGTGCTCAGGTTATATCCGGAACATGAAGAGGCTCAAGAACGGATTTCCCGAATAGATGAGGAATGTAAGGAAAAAGCAGAACAGTACAATCGAGAAGGGCTGGTAGAATATACCCAGGGGAATTTGCAGGAAGCCATAGAAGCCTGGGAGAATGCGCTTCGTTTCTATCCTGACCTGGAGACAGCGCGAAAGAATCTGGAAAGAGCCCAAAAGGAAATAAACAAATGAAATTAAGAGCAAAGTTTTCTTTTTTAAACAGTTTCTTAATCATTGCTGTCATTTTGGGAGTAAGTATCTTTCTTTTTATTGCTCAGAAGCGGCTTCTGATTCAAGAAATGGAAAAGAACCAAACGAATATTATTAAAGGATTAGCTCAGGTAGGCAAGGAATCTCTCATAACCAATGATGAAATACTGCTCATAAACTATGTAAACCTTGTAAAGAGAACCAGAGGAGTGATGTACGCAGTGGTGACCGATCCTCAGGGTAAAGTTCTTGCTCATACTGACGTGAGTCTTTTAGGAGCCATTGCCAATGATACTATTGGAATAAAAGCCGGTTCATCAAATAAACTTATTACTCAATCATATGTAGATAAGGAAAAACAAAAAGTAATAGATGTCGCCTTGCCTATCTTGATTAACCAGGAGAAGGTGGGGATTGCTCGCATTGGGTTTTCTCAGGATAGTATACACGAAATAGTAGAGGAAACCCTAAGAGAAACGCGCAGAAGAATTTTTGGTGTCGCAGTGGTAATGTTAATCATCGGTTTTGTCGGCGCCGTAATTCTCGCCCAGATGATGACTAAACCAATTAAACAGATGGCAGAAGGAGCAGAATTAATCGGCCAGGGGAAACTTGATACGAAAATTGTGGTCAAAAGCAAGGATGAACTGGGAAGTTTAGCCAGGGACCTCAACAAGATGTCCGGCCAATTAAAAGAGATCGACCAGATGAAAAGTGACTTCCTTGCCAGTGTTACCCATGAGTTAAAGTCGCCATTAACTTCACTAATTATGTACATTGACCTTTTCTTGACAGGGGCAACGGGTAAGTTGAACGAGAAAGCAAAAAAATTCTTGAGAATTATGGAAAGGAACAGCAATCGCCTTTCCCGATTTATTGATGACCTGTTAGATATGGCAAAGATTGAGCGAGGTAAGATGGAAGTAAGAAAGGAGTCCCTGGGAATTTTTCCCATAGTTTCGGAAACAGTAGAACTTATGAAACCTCAGGCTGATGAAAAAAATATTGAAATAGCAATTAATATTCAGGATAACTTGCCTTTAGTTTCTGTCGACGGGGACAGAACTCGACAGATCATCACCAATCTTCTCAGCAATTCCATAAAGTTTACCCCGGAGGAAGGAAAGATATCGATCAAAATCCAGGACGATAAAGAGTACCTTCAAGTCAGTATTAGCGATACGGGAATAGGTATTCCCCCGGACCAGATAAATAAGATTTTCGATAAATTTGAACAAGTTAAAGAAATAAGAGAAAGAGTAAAAGGGCCAAGAGGGACTGGCTTGGGTTTGGCAATCGTGAAATCCCTGGTTGAGGCTCAGGGAGGAAAAATCTGGGTAGAATCGGAAGTGGACAAAGGTTCAACTTTTTATTTTACCCTGCCCAAACAGACAATATAAGGCAAAGGTTTTTCCCTGCAGGTTAAGTTTAAAGTTAAAAGATAGTTCTTCGCTTGAGGAATATGCTCGGGATTTGGTTCGCTCGCTGACAATTTTTTGCTCTTCGAGCACCGCCAAAAATCTCTGTAGCTGCAGAGCGATAGCTCTGCGCAAATAATAAGCAAAGCTTGCGCTTTGCGGCTACAAATCTTCGATTTTTGGCTAAAAATTCCAAGAGCTCCTTATAAATTGCACAAATTGAATTTGTGCCTACAATGAGATGAATTTGAAATTTTGTAGGCACGATTTCAAATCGTGCAAGGTTTTGAATAACGGTAGAAGCTCTTTAGGCGAATAGTATATCTTCGAAAATTAAAGTTTAAGATGTTGGTGTGGGGGTATTATGGCTGGTGAACGAATTTTAGTTGTTGATGACGATCCTAATATTAGAGAAGCCTGTGTGGAATATTTGAAGATGAATAGATACAGTGTAGATGAAAGTAAGAATGGAGAAGAGTGTCTGCGACAACTTAAACAGAATTATTATCAGATTATCCTTACAGATTTAATGATGCCGGGCATTGATGGAATTGGAGTGTTAAGAGCGGCAAAAAAAGAATATCCCCAATCTGATGTAATTATAATGACTGCTTATGGGACTATCGAAAATGCAGTGGAAGCGATGAAAATAGGGGCTTACGATTATATTACAAAACCATTCAAGATTGACGAACTGGGTATATTGATTGATAGATGCCTGGAGAAGCAAAGGCTTGCTCGAGAAGTTGATGAATTAAAAGAAGTAGTAAACCTCTATGAAGTAAGTAAAGCAATAAGTTCACTTATGGATCTGGACCAATTGCTCTCGCGCATCATAAAATTAGCCACTGATACTTTAGGCGCGGATGGCGGGTCTATAATGTTATTTGATAAAGAAACGGGAAAACTCATAGTAAAAGCAGCCTCAGGGAGAAGGGAAGATATGGTTATGGGAAAGAAACTCGATATCGGGGAAAGGGTAGCCGGGTATGCAGCCGAGAAAAGTGAGATTGTGAAGATCGATGGAAATTTGAAGGATGACCCGCGGTTCTCTAATCTTGAGCAGTTCGACGGGATACATTCAGGAATAACCATTCCCTTGGTTAGAAAAGATAAATTATTCGGTATAATCAATGTTCATAGAACAGAGAAAAAAGACACATTTACTAAAAAGGACGTGGACCTGTTATCTATCTTTGCGGCCCAGTCAGCAATTGCTATTGATAACGCGTACCTTTTCAGCACCTTGCAACAGGAAAAAGAAAAGATTGAGGCTGTTTTTCGAGGAATGGAAGATGGAGCGATTATTACCGATGCTCAATTGAACATAATTATGCTTAATTCATCAACAGAAAGATTGTTAAATATAAAAAGAGAAGAGTGCCTGGGAAATAACCTTCTGGAATTCATTCCAGATTTTCAACCTTCTATTACCTGGAAAGAACTGGAAAAGAAAGAGGAAAAGGTGGTCAATTTTGACCTAGTAAGAACAACCAGGAAGACTCTTTTTCTTTCTGTTGTAGCCACCAAAATCAGGAATGAAGAGGGGAAATTATTGGGCCAGATTATGGTGCTTCGTGATGTTACTGATGAGAAAAAAGAGGAAATGGTAAAGAGAAATTTCCTTAACCTTATTTCCCACAAACTGAGAAATCCCCTGACAACGATTCTGGGATACCTTCCTTTCCTTCAGGAAAAAATGAAAGTATTGGGCAAGTCGGAAAAAGAGATTCTGGAAGTGATAGAAAAGGAAACACTGATTCTTTCCAGTCACGTAGATAAACTACTTATGTTTACCCTGCTGGAGCGGGAATATTTAGAAATTAAGAAAGAAAAAGTAAATATAAAATCCCTTGTAGAGACTGCATTGGAAATGATAGCAAGTCTCATTAAGGTTAATCTGGCAGAAGTAGAGATTGATAGCAGGTTGGGCGATGTAGGCCAGGTTTATGTAGATAAATTAAAAATCCAGGATGTCATTGAAAACTTAGTGGAAAATGCAATAAAGTTTAATGATAAGAAGAGAAAAAAGGTGAGAATTAGCGGGTGTGCTGTGGATGATAAGTTTATTCAAATGGAAATATCCGATAATGGGCCGGGTGTTCCTTCCGAAGAACATGAAAAAATATTTCAAAAGTTCTATCAGGTGGAGGAATATTTTACGGGCAAGGTAGAAGGAACAGGACTAGGATTGGCACTGGCAAAAAGACTCGTAGAAACTCATGGGGGGAGAATCTGGGTGGAAAGCAAATTGGGAGAGGGAAGTACCTTCTATTTTACTTTACCAAGAACAGAATGAGGAGTAGCAGACTTTAGTCTGCGTTATACAGAATGTTCTAAAAATGGATGATTAATGAAATCTTGTTATCCCGGGTATAACCTATCATTTCACTTGCCGGCACATTAGCCCAATCGAATTGATAGTTCTTAAGTTTAATCCCCATCCCGTAAGTTGCTCCCCTAACATTGCCATCTTTTTCATAATAACCAAATCGTAGGAAAATTGCATCTTTGAATTTGTGTTCTCCTCCCATATGTATGCGCCATCGGTCGTTGAGAACTTTGTTAATATCACTGGCAATGATCCAGGGACCCTTATTGTAAGAAAGACCTAATCTTATTGTTCTCGGTAAATCATCCTTTTTGATTTCTCCTTCCATCTGAAGTCTGTTTCCTGCATTTAAGAGAGAAGACCCCAGATTCAATCCCTTGGCAAAAGGAAATTCATAAATGAGACCAAAATCTCCAGAATATGCTGTTCCTTTGGTAGTTCCAAAGATAGGGTCACTTTCTATCCGTTGGATTACCTTAAACCCAAGACCAAAAGAAAGGCCTCCTGTAACTTCTTTACCATACGATAATGCTAATGCCCAATCTGTCCACCTTAGGTTCCCCAAAGTTTTACCCCCTGTATCTGTTACCGGGAGAGGGTCAATAAACAAAAATACCCCACTTATTTCATAAGTTCCCCAACCCTTTACGGGAACAGCTAAACCAAAAAAGTTAAGGAAAGCGTCCCTTACCGCCTCGCTATACATTGCTGCGCATTGTATCCTCTTTATTTTTGCTAACCCTGCAGGATTCCAATAAGCAGAAGTTACGTCAGAATGGAGGGAAACAGAGGCCTCTCCCATTGCAGAGGGTCTGGCTCCTATGCCAAATATAAGAAAATCTACATAGGTGGGACGTATATCGCCGGCATATGCATTTTTTACTAATGCACAAAATGCAAAAATCAAAAATAAAATTTTAAAAGTTGATTTAATCATTTTCCTAATCTGGTAGTCGCAAGCTTTAGCTTGCGTTAAACTTCGCAGTCTGCGGGATATTTTGTTCACAGGGCTCATAAATAATAATACCTCTCGGTATAATTATTATATATCAGACTTTTGCGTGCCGAGAGGTAATATATATCATTTCAGGATAGCCATTCTTTTGGTATCTATAAAATCACCTGCTTTTAACTGATAATAATAGATACCGCGCGAAAGTCTATCGCCAGCATCGAAATGTTTTGAATAACTTCCTGCCTGCTGATACTCATCCACGATAGTGGCTACTAACTGTCCACAAATGTTATACAGTTTTAAGGTAACGTGGCAATCCTGAGAAATAGCGTAGTTTATTGTCGTTGATGGATTGAATGGATTGGGATAATTCTGTCCCAAAGAATTTTTTGCTGACTCGGCTAGTTCTCTTTTATCGCCTGGATCAGACTGTCCAGGTGAAGATGATGAAACGCACATAATCTGATACAGGCAATACCCTGTCCTTTTCGTGGTGACACTTTGTTCTGCCGGGTCTAATGTGGAATCGGGCATAACTTCCCATTGAGATGTTGCTTCATTCCATCCACAGATTACGATATTTTCTGTATCCATCCCCTGGATATCTTCGTCCCTGAAGAAAAGTCGCACCAGCTTTCTCCCTTTAGGGAAGATAAATCTGGGAGCAATAGGCTTAAGGTTTTGTTCCTCTATAGCATTTTCCTCAAGGGTGGTTGAACCTTCATAGGTGACGATGAGTGCGGGGTACCCATTGACAATTTGCGTATCATAATCCAGGGAAATCGTAACATAGTAAATTCCCTTGTCCCAATTTCCCCTTACAGTTTCAGTAAGATCCCATTCATAGCCACCGCCTTCAATAATGGGTAAGAAGTAGTGTTTGGCAAATTTATGCTCAAGCAATCTCGACCACTTGCGGTTTAAGAATTTTCTCAGCCAAAATTTAATTCTCCAATCATTCTTTCGGTAATTCATCCACAACAGGGCTTTTACGATTGTGGAATCTGAAGATAAGTGCTTGCCTAAACGGAAAATAAACGTCTTTTCTCTGGCATTTACAGGGAAACATTTTCCCGGCCCAATAACTCTTAAGGTGTCAACTCCGGTAAACTTTTCTCCACTTGCGAGCAATCCTTCAATGGTTATTTCAACTTCGTCTCCGGGACTAAGAACATTTATTAAATCTCCTCTTGCAAACTTCGCTAATAGACAATTATCGCTTTCTGTCCCTGACTTCGTCGTTTTATCTGCGGGTATTGGTTCTATGGGATATCCATCGATTGCCGAGATTTGTACGGTATTTCCATCAATCTGATTGACATTGAACTCATCCGGCAATCTAATAGATGCGGTAATATATTTACCCATGCTCTTAAGGTTTATGGTGTTTGGGGTTATATTCACGGTTACTGCTATGGGTTCGGGAGGTGGAGGTTCAGGTGGAGGTGGAGGCACGTCATCATCAAGATCATCGTCTATAGGTTCATCGACAGGCTCTCCCATCACGACAACTGTGTCGGCTTGGGCAAAAGTAGGGAAAATAGATAAACCCGTTATCAGCAAACAGCCAATCAGAAATAGCATAAGGGTTTTTTTCATTATTACCCCTGGAATAAAAAAACCGGCTTGCCTACTCTTTTAGAGTTTTTTCGGCAACCCGGCTCGCATGGAACGGTATCTTCGGCAACCAGCTAGCATAGACCTACCGGTCTTTAGCCCCGTGGCTTTGCGTCCTCCGATTTCTCGGAGTTTGCCTTTATCGAATACCCCTGTTTTCATTACAAGTATATCACACAAATTGGGAATTGTCAACGTGAAAAAATACGGAGAAATAAGTAATAACCCCTTAAAAATACTTGACAGAAAAAAAGATATTTTATAAAATCAAGGAGCTATGGAAACAGGAACATTAAGACAAATCGGTTTAATAGTTGGCGCATACCTTTTAGGATCGGTCTCTTCGGCATACTATGTTACAAAATGGAAGAAGAGAGCCGATATACGAGAATTGGGTTCGGGTAATGCTGGAGCCAGGAATGTGATGTTAACGGTGGGAGCCTCCTTGGGGATTGCAGTAGCTATTTTCGATATTCTTAAGGGCGCGGTGCCTATACTTTTTGCCAAGGCTCTTAAAATGCCCCCTCATACCGTTACTCTCACGGCTCTTGCCGCAATTTCTGGACACAATTGGCCAATTTTTCTCCAGTTTCGTGGAGGTTCTGGACTGGCCACTCTGGGGGGAGTGATTCTTCCCCTGATGCCTCGCGAGGCTTTTCTTCTCTCTCTGGTGGGGATGGGAGTAGGTTGGACCTGGGTACGTTTTCCTGCCTGGTGTCAGAAAGCGCCACCTATAGAGAGTAGCTGTCTGTTTATATATATTATCTGTCCTTTTCTGGCATGGCATTTTGGTGAGCCTATCTATTTAATCACCTTTCCTCTCTATGTGGGAATCCCCATCATTATTCGGCGTATCTCTCTCCTTAAAAATGGGCTGTACGAACGGGTAGATGAGTTCCGGAAACCCTGTTAGTTAAAAATCACACCAAGAAATACTCTTCCCCTATTGCATTAGTTCACAAATTATGTTAAAATAAACCTCTCTATTCTCTAACTGAAAGTATTTCTTTTAAGGAGAAAGGGTTATGGATAGTATAAAAGAAATGGAAAAGATGGCAAGAAGGGCAAAGCTGGCGGCGAGTGGAATGGCTAATCTGAGTCCTTCATTGAAGAAAAAAGCACTCGTGGCGATGGCTAAGGCGATTGAGGAAAAAGCTCTAAATATCAAATCCAAAAATAGAATCGACCTAAAAAAGGCCAAAGAAGAGGGTCTTACTCCCGCATTAATTGACAGGCTAACTCTGAATGACAAAAGAATCAAGAACATGGCTAAAAGTTTAAAGGAAATAGCCAAACTGCCCGATCCGATTGGCGAAGTTATTGAAGAGAAGCTAAGACCCAATGGCTTAAGAATCAAAAAAGTCAGGGTTCCTCTGGGTGTTATAGCCATAATCTATGAATCCCGTCCCAATGTCACCTGTGATGCAGCGGGGTTATGTCTTAAGGCAGGTAATGCAGTTATCTTGCGTGGCGGTTCAGAAGCAATAAATTCTAATATGATTATTGCCAGGGTCTTGCAACAGGCTGCTTATTCATCAGGGATTCCTCAGGGTGCAATCCAGTTGGTAGAGACCACGGATAGGGAAGCAGTATTCCAACTCATAAAGATGGATGAGTTTATCGATGTAGTAATTCCTCGAGGCAGTGAAGAGATGATAAAGAAAATAAAAGCCAGCGCTACTGTTCCCGTGATTGGTCATGGTAAGGGACTATGCCACGTTTATGTAGATAAGAATGCTGACCTGAAAATGGCAGAGAGGATATGTTTCAATGCTAAAGTGCAGAGACCAGGCGTGTGCAACGCTATGGAAACTCTTTTAGTCCATAAGGATATTGCAGGTAAATTCTTACCCGGTATGATTAGGAAATTTGAGGAAGCGAAGGTGGAAATTCGCGGGGATGAAAAGACCAAAAGACTGTTTACGCATATTAAAAGTGCCAGTGAAGAGGATTGGAGTACTGAATATCTGGATCTGATTCTCTCAGTCAAAGTCGTTGACTCGCTCTCAGAAGCCATAGACCATATCAGTAAGTATGGATCGGGGCATTCCGAGGCAATTGTAACCAGGGACAAGGATGCAGCCCAAAGATTTCTAAAGGAAATAGATGCCGCTTCCGTTTTCTGGAATGCCTCTACCAGGTTTACGGATGGGGGAGAGTTTGGGATGGGGGCGGAGATTGGCATCTCTAACCAGAAACTGCACGCCCGGGGCCCAATGGGCGTAAGGGAGTTGACCAGTACGAAGTTTGTAATATTTGGAAATGGACAGATAAGAGAGTGAATTAAAGTTAAAAGATAGTTTATTCCTCGCTGAGAGAAACGGGCTCAATAAATTGAGCCCCTACAAATCTTCGATTTTTGGCTAAAAATTCCAAAAGCTCTTCACAAACCATATTTTGAATGTTGTAGCGGCAGAGCGATAGCTCTGCATTGTAATCGTGTCACTGCGAGCGACTGAAAGGAGCGTGGCAGTCTGGAGATTGCTTCGGTCGCCTGCTCCCTCGCAATGACAGCGCTTTGCGGCTACAGGATAGATAGTGTAGGTTGGAAAAATGGAGGGGGTAGGATGCGAATTGGGATTCTCGGAGGGGTGTTTAATCCCATCCACTATGGGCACTTAGTCATCGCCGGTGAGGCTAAGGATAAGCTTAATTTGGATAAGGTTATTTTTGTTCCCACAGGAAAGGCACCACATAAGAAGGTAAAAGGGGCTACTCCTGAGGAGCGGTATCAGATGGTCTCTCTGGCGATAAAGGGGAATTCTTCGTTCGAGGTTTCTCCTATAGAGATAGAAAAGAGCAAGCTTGCGAGTCGTCCCACTTTTACTCTGGAAACGATAAGAGAATTTATAAAGATTTACAATAAAGCAAAAATATATTTCATCGTCGGGTTAGACGAAATGCTAAAAATCTCTACCTGGAAAGAACCGAAGAAGTTGCTGGAACTTTGCAAATTTGTAGTCGTTACCAGGCCGGGTTATGAATCAAGTAAGTTGGATGAAAGAATAGCTTCTAAAGTTATGATGCTACAAGTTCCCGGCTTAGAGATTTCTGCTTCCGACATTCGCAAGAGAATAAAAACTGGCAGGCCAATCAGATATTTACTGCCCCCCTCAGTAGAAGAGTATATTCGTAAGAAGAGACTATACTCTTAAAAATGAAAAAGCTAAGAATTCCCATAAAGAAGTTAATTTTAGCTTGCATATTAGTCTGTATAGCTCTATTTATCTTCTTCTCTTATAATGGTAAGATTTTTCAATTCATCAGACAGGGGAAGCGAATCAATATCCTGGTTCTGGGATGTGATGAGCTAAAGTTTGCCAAACACGCTGATGTAATAATGTTGTTAAGTTATGAACCCAGAACAAGATTCCTGGACGTCCTGTCGATTCCCCGCGACACCAAGGTTTCCTGTTCCAAAGAGCTCTCCTGGTGGGGGTACAGAAAGATAAGTGAAATTTATGCCCTGGTGTATAGGAAAACTCAAACCATTGGTGAAGCTTGTCTTTCTTTGAAGAATGCGATAGAAAATGTTTTGGAAATGGAAATACCATTATACTTGCAGATTAATTATCAGGGAGTGGTTAATATAGTCGATACTATTGGCGGCGTGACAGTAAATATCGACGAACCGATGGATTACGACGATCACACAGCAGATTTACATATTCACTTTACGGTGGGAGAGAAAGGATTAAACGGAGACGGAGTGTTAGAGTATATTCGATTTCGGGATAGGTTACTGGGAGATAAGGGTAGAGTTGAGAGGCAACAGAGACTCCTTAAACTCATCGCCCGAAAGATGGGGGACCCGAAAATTCTGCTGAAAACCCCCCAAATCTATCGAAATATAAAAGGCAACATCTGGACAAATCTCAGCTTCTGGGATTTTTTGGCTCTGGCCAATGAGATGAGAAGTTTCGACCAGGAAAATCTGAGGATCCAGAGTTTGCCTGGGAAATCGGAATATATCAGGGGGGTGGACTACTGGGTCCCGGATAAGAAAATGTCTGAAGAGGTTGTTCAGGTAATTATGAATAGTTATAGAATTGGTGGAAAAGCTTCTCGGCCTGTCTATTCCGGGGGGAAACTCGATCAAATAGTAAAGGTGGAAGTATGGAATGCCACTAATAGAGGAGATTTAGCCTATGATGTCCAGCGTAAATTGAGGCAGTATGGGATCGATGCTGTTCGCTGGGGTAATTTTGGAATTCATAAGAAATATACCACAGTCATAGATCGTCTTGGCGATATTGAAGTGGCTCAGAAAGTAGCAAAAATAGTTGGCTCGAGCGTAGTAAAAACGGAAATTGACACGACGAGATTTGTCGACCTCTCAATTGTTCTCGGTAGTGACTTTATAGAAGTGGGCGAGCCTGAATAAAAAAAGCGACATAAAAAATGGCATAGCTTTATCAGAAAGCCCCGATTTCATCGGGGAGGCATCAGATTATAGCCTAAACTTCCGCTTTAGCGGAAGGATGTTTAGGAGGAAATAGGCGGATTCACACAAGAATGAATTTCAGAAATTTAGCTAAAGAATGTGCAGGTCTTGCCTTGGCGAAGAAGGCAAAGGAGATATTAATTCTGGATGTCCGTAAATTGACATCGATTGCAGATTATTTTGTAATTTGCAGTGGTAGATCTAACATACATGTGGAGACTATTGCCGAGTCGATAGTTGCAAAATTGAAAGATGAAGGGATTCGTCCCCTCCATATAGAAGGAGAAAAACAGGCACAGTGGGTACTCATAGATTATATAGGGACAATTGTTCACGTGTTCTACGGAGAGACAAGAAAGTTCTATGGGTTGGAAAAACTCTGGGGGGAAGGGGAGAGAGTAGGATTCCAGGGGCAAGAAAAAAAGAAGCTCAAGAGGTCAAGTAGATTATAAGAATTTTAAGGAAGAATAGATTGATAATCAAAAATGAACTTAGAAACGGAATCGATGAGGTGCTGAGGAAATTGCACCTGGATATTCCCAATTATAGTTTAGAGTTTGCACCCGAAGAGATTGGTGGAGACTTCGCTACTAATGTCGCTTTAATAGTAGGGTCGAAGACAGAGAAGTCTACTATAGAGACTGCCGAGGTTATCTCCAGAACCCTTCAGGAAGCGGAACCGGAAACAATCGAGCGCATAGAAGTAGCTAAACCCGGTTTCATTAATATATGCATAGCAAGGAAACGATGGCACAGGGAACTGGATATGATCTTGAAAGAGGGAAGAGATTACGGGAAAGATAATATTGGCAAGGGAATGAAAGTCCTGATCGAATTTGTCTCAGCAAATCCTACCGGACCTCTGCATGTGGGACACGGCAGATGCGCATCCATTGGTGATTCTCTGGCAAATATCTTAAAAGAGGTAGGATATCGGGTAGTAAAAGAATATTATGTTAACGATATTGGTAACCAGATGGATCTTTTGGAAAAGTCTATAGATATAAGACAAAAACAGTTACGCGGTGAGGATGTCTCTCTTCCCGAGGGTGGATATCGGGGACCTTATGTCAAGGAGATAGCAGAAGAACTCCAGTCGAGATATGGCAAGAAAAATTCATTCCATTGCAGGGAGTACGCCGTTCAGAAAATACTAAGTTGGATAAGAAAAGACCTGAAAGATTTTGGGGTTAAGTTTGACAAATGGTTTTTTGAAAGTACGCTTTACAGAAAGAATAAAGTTAAAGAGATTATCGAGTTATTGAGAAACAAAGATTTAATTTATGAGAAGGACGGCGCACAGTGGTTTAAATCTTCTCAATTCGGCGATGAAAAAGACCGGGTAGTAATTAGAGAAAATAAGAAACCTACTTACTTTATTTCTGATATTACTTACCATTACCATAAATTCAGGAAAGGTTCTAAGAAAGTTATTAATATCTGGGGTGCTGATCATCATGGTTATGTCGATAGAATAAGGGCGTCAGTAGTTGCTCTGGGAATTCCTGTGGAGAATCTTAAAATAATTCTTTATCAATTAGTGAGCCTGACGCGCGGGGGGCAACAGGTCTCAATGTCCACGAGGGAAGGTGAGTTTGTGACCTTGAGACAAGTTATGGAAGAGGTGGGAAAAGATGCCTCGCGGTTCTTCTTTTTGATGCGCGGGGCAGACAGTGGCTTGGATTTCGATCTGGAATTAGCCAAGAAACAGTCTCCGGAAAATCCTGTATATTATGTTCAGTATGCGCATGCACGAATATGCAGTATCTTCCGGGAAAGGAAGAAAGAAGGATATGAAAAGGTCTCTCTTACGGAAGGAACCGGAGAAGAAAAGAAAGAGTCGATTGAGATCATAAAGAGGCTGTCCCGCTATCCAGAAGTTGTCAAGAATTGTGCTGCAAGGTACGAGCCGCACCATCTGACCGGATATTTACAGGATTTGGCTAAATGTTTCCACCATTATTACGATAAGTATAGAATCTTAAGTGGCGATAGAAACGCTACCGAGTTTCGCTTAAAACTCATGGCAGCAATTCGATTAGTGATAAGTAATGGTTTGGGTCTTTTGGGGATTTCCGCTCCTAAGAGTATGTGAAGTAAAAGATAGACGGAAAAAAGGACTGGAGTCCTCCCGAAAGGGAGGATTAATTTATAGGTCGGTCACCCTTAAGGGTGACGAAGAACGGCACTCTGAAGAGTGCCCGACCCCGATAAATATCGGGGAGTCCTCCCGAAAGGGAGGAATAATCCCGATTTTATCGGGGGGATTCCAGGGATTTTCGTTGATATTTTGGGTTGGTTGGGAGGTGAAGGATGAGGAGAAAAAATTTCCTTTTGTTACTGGGTGTTGTGGTGATTGGGTTTGGTTTTTTGCTCGCGGCAAAATTACAAATGGAAAAGGAGGGGATAATGAGAATTAAATGGTATGGGCACGCCTGCTTTTTGGTAGAAGCAAAAGATGGAACAAAGGTCATTACCGATCCTTTTGATGAGTCTATAGGATACCAGATTCCTGAGGATAAGCCAGATATAGTTACTGTGAGTCATAGCCATTTTGACCATAATGCGGTGGACTTGCTTCAGGGCGATCCTGAGGTAGTGAAGAATGTGGGAGAGACAGAGGTCAAAGGGATAATCTTTAAGGGCATTAAAAGTTTCCACGATAAAAACAAAGGGGCTCAGCGAGGAAGCAACATTATTTTCGTTTTTGCTATTGATGGGGTAAGGTTCTGCCATTTGGGAGACCTGGGTCACCTCTTAAGTAGTGAACAACAGAAAGAGATAGGAGAAGTGGATGTTTTGTTTATTCCTGTAGGAGGTACTTTTACTATAGATGGCCGGGAGGCGCAAGAAGTTTCTCAGCAATTGAATCCCAGATTGATTATTCCTATGCATTATAAAACAGAAGCTTGCAATATTGGTATCGCTTCCTGTGAGGAATTCCTGAAAGGGTTTACAAAAGTAGAAAAAATGGCAGAATGGCAAGGAAATAAAGAATCCCTGCCTTCCGAACAGACAGTTTTAGTTCTGGAATATGGCAGGTAGATTGGCTTATTTCTTTTGATTAATTGTGGATGTGGATGTGGATAATATTCTTGACAGTCTATATAAAATATGGTATAAAAAACAAGTTAATCTCATAATAAATGTTAATTGATCCGTGCCACTGCAGTTGTCTGGACTATTTGGGAGTTGTTACTCTGTATAGTATTCCGATGCATGGGTGATAAGGAAAGTGATTGCACCGATGAGGACAGTGGCGGGACAAATAGAAAGGAGGGTCGCTGTTCCGACGAATAAGGAGGAACGGGGTAGCGACGCCTGCGAGTCGGTGAGCAGGCGGGTCACCGAGTGAAGCGAAGCGAAAGGAGGTGAGTAAGGTTGAATCAAGTTCAATTAATAGAGAAAGTAGCAAAAGCAGGAAAGATTAAGAAGGCTGCAGCTGGAAGGGCTATAAAGGCTATGGTAACGAACATTGTGGACTCTTTGAAATCTGAAAGCCGAGTAGTTATTGCTGGTTTGGGCACGTTCAAAGTGAAGGCGACCAAGCCAAGGACAGGAAGAAATCCAAAGACTGGTGAGAGTATCCAAATCGCTGCTAGCAAGAGGGTATTATTTAAACCCAGTCTTGGCTTGAAGAAAATGTTGAAATCGTAAGGTTGAATCATCACTCTGTTTTTAGCCCGTTAGAAGGTTCTGTCCTTTGATGGAGATGGTATGGGGAGGAAGGTATAGCAAAATTTCTAGCGAGGCTTAGAGGTGTGCGCCGTAATTTCCGGCGGGATGAGAGACATTGGTGGGGATGGACAAAGTTTGAAGCATCCCGATAACAATCGGGATGCGGATTAGGGAGTTTGAGGGAAACAATCTGGTTCCCCTCAAGGGGCGCCGGTCGCGACGAATAAGGAGCGACGACCGAGCGAAGCGAGGGAAAGACGCGGGCGCGAGATGGTGAGCGCCCCGGAGGACAGAGAAGAAATGTCCAATGGACATTTCGTGAATGCCAGAGGGGCGAAGCCCCTATGGAAGTAACCCCGGGGGTTATCTTGTAATAGCGGTGTCCTTCTATGCGCTGTGCTGAAAAACTGAACAAATTGCCTCCGTACCTTTTCGGTGCAATAAATGCCCTTAAAGAGGAGGCTTATGCCAGAAAACAGGATGTTATCGATCTGGGTATGGGTAACCCTGATATAGCTACCCCTCCCCATATAGTAGAGAGGCTTTGCGATACAATAAGAAACCATCCATGCACCCATCGTTATCCACAGGCCAAGGGGATGCCCAAGTTTAGAAAAGCGGTTGCCGATTGGTATGGGAAGAGGTTCAAGGTCAAATTAGACCCGGAAAGCGAAGTTCTCGCTCTGATTGGTTCAAAAGAGGGAATTGGGCATATGTGCATGGCTTATCTCAACCCCGGTGACCTCGCCCTGGTGCCCAATCCGACGTATCTCATACACCGCAACGGGGTGATTTTAGCGGGGGGAGAAGTTTATGATTTGCCCATTCTTCCTGAAAAAAATTATTTGCCAGAGCTGGAAAAGATTCCATCCAAGGTTGCCAAAAAGGCAAAGCTGATGTTTCTAAGCTATCCCAACAACCCCACTACAGCGGTAGTGGAAGATATCTCTTTTTTCAAAGAGGTGGTGGCTTTTGCCAAGAAGTACGATATAATTGTCTGCCACGACTTTGCCTACTCGGAGATAACATTTGATGGATTTAAGCCTCCCTCTTTCCTCGAGGTGCCGGGAGCAAAAGATGTGGGATTGGAGTTTCACACCTTCTCTAAAACTTACAATATGGCTGGGTGGAGGCTGGGATTCTGCGTGGGCAACAGAGAGATCTTAAGACCTCTGGAAAGGTTGAAGAGTTATCTCGATTTTGGAGTATTTACTGCCATTCAACTGGCAGGAGTTTTGGCTTTGAGTGCTTCTCAGAAATGCGTAGAAGATACTGTGGCTGAGTATAAAAGAAGGCGAGATAAGTTTGTGGATGGTCTCAATAAAATTGGTTGGAAAGTAGAAAAACCGAAAGCTACTATGTACCTCTGGGCCAGGTTGCCAGAAAAATTTGCCGGTATGTCCTCCCTCCAATTTGCAGAACTTTTGATAGAAAGAACAGGGATAGCAGTCGCTCCCGGGATTGGCTTTGGTAGTTATGGGGAAGGTTTTGTGCGTATGGCATTGGTTACACACTATAATAGATTTCACGATGCCTTGTTGCGACTAAAGAAGTTTTTGAGGGAAGGGCCACCGCGAACAGGTGGTGGTCGGGTGAAGCAGGGGATGAAGGGATAATCTACAAATGTCATTGCGAGCGACTGAAAGGAGCGTGGCAATCTCGAGATTGCTTCGTCGCTTCCGCTCCTCGCAATGACAGCTGACCGAGCAACTCCAATAACTATCCCTTCATCCTTGGGGTGTTAAGAGGTAGGGAAAGTCTATGAAGAGAAAAGTCAATTTGGGTCTTATAGGATTAGGCACGGTAGGTGTGGGTGTAATCGAACTTTTGCAGAGGAATAGTCTAATTATAAGACAGAAAGTGGGAACAGAAGTATGTGTAAGAGCTATCTGCGATAAAGACCCGTATCGGCGCAAGCTGGCCCGCAGGATGAAAATTAAAGATAGTATTGTAACTAGAGATCCTAGCCAAATTCTAAACAATCCAGAGATAGATATTATAGTAGAATTAATTGGAGGATATGAGCCAGCGAGAAAGATAGTACTTACCGCCATAAAAAGAGGAAAACACGTGGTTACAGCCAACAAAGCGCTTTTGGCCAAGCACTGGGCAGAGGTATTTTCGAAAGCCCGAAAACATAAAGTACTGGTCTATTTTGAAGCGAGTGTGGGTGCGGGGATTCCTGTAATTCAGGCATTAAATGAAGGACTCTCGGCTAATAAAATCAAGGTAATCCTGGGTATCCTCAATGGGACAACTAATTATATTTTAACTAAGATGTCTAAAGAGGAGCTCGACTTTAAGAATGCTTTAGTTCAGGCAAAGATAGCAGGTTTTGCTGAAGCGGATCCTTCCATAGACTTGGAGGGAATAGATACTGTGCACAAACTTGCTATTTTGGGGTCGATTGCCTTTGGCGCCCAGGTTAGGTTGGAAGATGTCTATTGTGAAGGGATCACGCACATTGCTCAGGAAGATATAAAATATGGTAAAAGTGAATTTGGCTATATTCTTAAACTCTTGGCAATTCTAAAAGTGACCGATGGTGGAATAGATGTGCGCGTGCATCCTACTTTCATTCCTCAAGAGCATCTTCTCACTTCAGTAAACGAAGAATATAATGCTGTCTATATTACTGGAGACGCTGTGGGGGAGACGATGTTTTATGGGAAAGGGGCTGGTCAGATGCCTGCCGCTTCTGCTGTCGTCAGCGACGTTATTTATCTTTCCCGGAATGTTTACAACAACATCGCCGGTCGCGTGCCTTATGTATTGTGTGACCCCAAGAAGAAGCTTAATATACTCGATATTAATAGAATGGAAACGAAGTATTATATAAGGTTTACAGTTGTCGACCTCCCGGGTGTTCTCTCCAAGATATCGGGAATCCTGGGGAAGAACGGAGTCTCCATTGCCTCCGTTTTCCAGAAAGAGGGCGCTTCCTTGAGAGAAGTTCCCATCATAATGGTAACTCACAAGGCAAGAGAAGGAGCTGTCAGGAAAGCGTTAGGAGAAATAGACCGCCTTAAGATTGTCAGGAAAAAGAGCAGATTTATCAGAATAGAAGAAGCATAAACGGGCTCAATAAATTGAGCCCCTACACATTTACTGTAGGGGTTCGATTCATCGAACCCGGAATTGAATGGGTTAATTTGAGTGGTATATCAGGGTGTAATTAGAAGGTATAAGAAGTATCTACCGGTTACCGAGAAGACTCCCATAGTAACTCTCCTGGAGGGAGATACACCGTTAATTGAAGCGGAAAATCTAAGAGTCAGTCTGGGAGTCGACTCTAAGATCTATTTGAAATATGAGGGTCTAAATCCTACCGGCTCGTTTAAGGACCGGGGGATGACCGTGGCTGTATCCAAGGCTGTGGAAGAAGGAGCCAGGGCAGTTATCTGTGCTTCCACAGGAAATACTTCAGCTTCTGCAGCAGCTTATGCTGCCAAAGCAAAGCTAAAATGTGTAGTTCTGATTCCCGAGGGAGCAGTGGCTTTAGGGAAGCTCTCCCAGGCACTGATTCATGGCGCCCAGGTGCTTGCGATTAAGGGTAACTTCGACGATGCTTTGAATTTAGCCAGAGAAATCAGCGTCAAGTATCCGGTTGTGCTGGTCAATTCAATTAATCCCCACAGGATTGAAGGTCAGAAAACAGCAGCTTTTGAAATTGTTGATTCACTGGGAGATGCACCTGATTATCAGTTTATGCCCGTAGGTAATGCAGGTAATATCACTGCTTATTGGAAAGGGTACAAAGAATACAGAAGGATCTTTCTGGGAGAGCGAAAACTGAAGTTGCCCCGGATGATGGGATTCCAAGCTGAAGGAGCAGCGCCGATTGTGCGCGGACATCCCATAAAGAAACCAAGAACTATTGCCACAGCAATTAGAATTGGAAATCCTGCCTCTTGGAAGAAGGCCGAGGAGGCTCGCGACGAATCTAAAGGCGTAATTGATACTGTAACTGATAAAGAGATTATTGCTGCGTATAAAATGTTAAGTTCTCGGGAAGGACTTTTTGTGGAACCTGCTTCTGCTGCCAGCGTGGCGGGGCTCATAAAATACGTTCAACAAGGATACTTTTCCCGTCCTTCTGCTATAGTTTGTATTCTGACAGGGCATGGCCTTAAAGATCCTGATAGGGCGATTAAAGTTGCCCGAAAAGTAAGAGTAGTCAAAGCCGACTTAAAATCAGTAGTAGACGAGATGAGGTTGTGAATATCGGTACATTAATGGGTATGAAGAAAGTAAAAGTTAGAGTCCCGGCTACCACGGCCAATTTAGGACCGGGCTTCGATGTCCTGGCATTGGCGCTTCGACTTTACAATACTGTAGAGATGGAAGTGGGCCCCGGGAAAAGTGAAAAAAAATTACAGATTGATATCGTAGGCGAAGGGGAAAAGGATCTACCCAGAGACAGAAGAAACATTGTGTATCGAGCAGCCAAACTCGTATTCGACAGATTTCACTTCGCTCCCGGTACTTTATACATTAGACTTATAAACAGAATACCTCTTGCCCGTGGACTGGGTAGTAGTGCGGCAGCAAGGATTGGAGGATTGGTAAGTGCAAACAGACTTTGTGGAGAGAGATTGAGTAGAGAAGAGATATTGAACTTGGCAGCGGAAATAGAAGGTCACGCGGATAACGTGTCTGCAGCAATGGTGGGGGGATTAACAGTCTCTTGTATCTCTTCTCCCAAAGGAAGAAAAGGCAGGAGAATAGAGATTATGAAGTTAAATCCGCCTCAGAATCTCTCCTGTGTGGTTTGCGTTCCCAATTTCCAGATAATGACGAAGCAAGCAAGGGAAATCTTACCCAAGACTGTAAGATTTGAACAAGCAGTGTTTACCTCTTCTCGAGTAGCCATGCTTCTGGCTTCTCTGATTAACAGAAGATACGATTTTTTGGGAATGGCAATGGAAGACAGGCTCCATCAACCTTATAGGAAGAGGCTGGTCAAGGGAATGGAGTTAGTCTTCAAAGAAGCGCTGCAAGCAGGAGCTTTAGGCGTGAGCCTGAGTGGAGCAGGACCGAGTATACTTGCGTTCACCACATCTTCCCCTCCTTCATGCGCGGAAGAGGTTGGAAAAGCTATGCGCAAAGCCTTTGCCAGACATAAAGTAGAGAGTAGATATTTAGTTCTGGACATAGATAAACAGGGGACAAAAATAATTTAGTCTTAAGCATCCCGATTTTCAATCGGGATGCGGATTAGGGAGTTTGAGGGAAACAATCTGGTTTCCCTCAAGGGGC
>CAYOFG010000006.1:0-63304 GCA_964403285.1 uncultured Clostridia bacterium
TGGAGGAAAATGTAAAAATAACCGGAAATGTTAATATAGAAGAAGGCAGTATTATTAAACAGGGGAGCGTCATTTTGGGACCCGTAATTATAGGAAAAAACTGCATCATCGGTCCAAATTCATACATAGGTCCGTATACATCTGTAGGAGACAATACGAAGATAAAAGGTGGAGAGATAGAATCATCCATCGTAATCGGGGAAGGGACAATAAATTTTGAGGGTAAGATTGTTGATAGTCTAATCGGAAAGAGTGCGATAATTCTTTCTGAAGAGAGTTTGCCCAAAGGTTTTAAGTTCGTCATAGGTGAAGATACTGTTATAAGAATGTGATTCGGTACGCCTAATAGATTACTGGGGAAAATGAAAGAATGGATGAAGGAAACAATCGAGTGGTATAAGAAGAACCAATGGTGGTGGAAACCTTTAGTGAGGTGAAGTAGTGAAAGAGCTTGAGAATGAATTTAAAGGGAGAAGTATTTTGATTACAGGAGGCTTGGGATTCATTGGAAGCAATCTTGCCCATAGGCTGGTCCCATTAGGGGGGCACGTAACACTGGTTGATGCACTCATTCCAGATTACGGAGGGAACTCGTTTAATATAAAAGGAATAGAAGAGACTGTTAAACTCGATATTTCGGATATAAGAAACCAGGGTAGGATGGACCAGTTAGTTCGTAATCAAGACTATATATTTAATTTAGCCGGACAGGTCAGTCATATTGATAGCATGCAAGACCCATTCACTGATTTAGATATGAACTGCCAGGGGCAGCTCGCTGTTTTGGAGGCCTGTAGAAAAAATAATCCCACTGTCAAGATAATCTTTGCCAGTACAAGACAGATTTACGGAAAACCCGAGTATTTGCCAGTTGATGAAAAGCATCCCCTTCGTCCTACCGACATAAATGGCATAAATAAGATAGCTGGTGAAATGTATCATCTACTTTATAATAACGTTTATGGGATTAGAACCGTATCTCTTCGCTTAACCAATACCTTTGGTCCTCGACAGTTGATGAAGCATAATAGGCAGGGATTCATTCCTTGGTTCATCAGACAGGTTATTGATGGAAAGGAAGTAAAAATATTCGGAGATGGAAATCAGAAGAGAGATATGAACTATGTAGACGATGTGGTTGATGCGCTTCTTTTAGCCGCCATAAATGAAAAAGCCAATGGTGAAGTATTCAATCTGGGAGGGGATGAAGTAATCAGTTTGTTGGATTTCGTGAAATTATTAATAGAGATTGTACAAAATGGGTCCTATTCGATTGTGCCATTTCCCGAAGAGAGAAAAAGAATAGATGTAGGCGATTTCTATTGTAATTGGAGAAAGGTAAAGGATTATCTGGGATGGAAGCCAATGATTTCCATTAAGGAAGGTCTAACCAGCACTATCCAATATTACAAGAAATTCAAAAATTATTATTGGAGCTAAAAATGCAGATTCCCTTTGGTGATTTGAGACGTCAATACCTTTCCATAAAGGACGAAGTAGATGAGGCCATAAGCAAGGTTTTGAACATAGGTTCGTTCATTTTGGGAGAAAATGTCGAATCATTTGAACGAGAATTTTCCAGCTTTTGTGGAGCAAAATTCGGTGTCGGAGTAGGCTCTGGAACCGAGGCTCTGCACCTTTCCTTATTGGCTTGTGGAGTTAAACCCGGAGACGAAGTGATAACGGTTGCAAATACCGCTGTCCCCACAGTATCGGCAATTTCTTTTGCTAATGCAACTCCGGTTTTTGTGGATATTGACTTTCAGAGTCATAACATAAATCCTTCTAAAATTGAAGAAAAAATAAGTGAGAAAACGAAAGTTATACTTCCCGTCCATCTTTACGGACAACCAGCTGACATGGATCCCATTCTTGAAGTGGCTAACCAGTATAAATTAAAGGTAATCGAAGATGCTTGCCATGCTCACGGAGCGGAATATAAAGGTAGAAAAGTGGGGACGTTTGGAAATATAGGATGTTTCAGTTTCTATCCCAGTAAAAACCTAAATGCTTATGGAGACGGAGGGATGACGGTCACTAATGACGAAGAGATAGCCATCAGATTGAAAATGCTTCGGAATTACGGAGAGCAAAGAAGATATTATAATCCCATAAAGGGATTCAACAGTAGGCTTGATGAAATCCAAGCATCAATATTAAGAGTTAAATTAAAATATTTAGATGAATGGAATGATAGAAGAAAAAAAATCGCAGAGTTATATAATAATTTACTAAAAACTGTTATAAAGCCGAAAGAAATGGATTATGCTAATCATGTTTATCATTTATATGTGATTAGGTCCCAAAAGCGAGACCAATTACAGATGTATTTACAGGAAAAAAGAATTGTAACCCTCATCCATTATCCTGTCCCGATACATTTACAACCCGCGTATCGAGAGTTGGGATTAAAGGCGGGCTCCTTACCTGTTACGGAAAAATATTCAAATGAGATTTTATCTTTACCAATATTTCCTGAATTAACCAAGGAAGAGATTGAATATATTTCCACTTCTGTCAATAGTTTTCCAATGGGAAAGATGTGATGGAAAGAAAAGAATACGAAATCTTGTACATTATTGAAGATGAATATTGGTGGTATGTTGGTCTAAGAGATTTGGTATTTTCTTCTATCGTTAAATTTAGGGGGAATGTTAGGAAGAAATCGAGAATATTGGATGCTGGATGTGGAACCGGCGCTGTTTTGGAAGGGCTCAATGATTATGGAGAAAGTTACGGAATAGACGTATCGGATGAAGCCGTTAGATTTTGCAAACAGAGGGGATTGCGCAATGTAATGAAAGGTTCTGTTGAGGAAATCCCTGTTGTCAACGACTTTTTTGATCTTGTGACTTCCCTTGATGTGCTATATCACAGAAAAGTCGAAAACGATACGAAGGCTTTGAAGGAGTTATATCGGGTAGTAAAGAATAATGGTATATTGATTCTTAATTTGCCTGCTTATAATTTTCTCAGAAGTCGACATGATGAAGCTATACATACTAAACACAGATATCTAAAAAGTGAAGTAAGGAGAAAAGTGGAGAAGACGGGTTTTCATATTGTCAAACTAACTTATAGAAACTCTTTTTTATTTCCCATATTTTTAATTATAAGACTTCTGGAAAAAGGGAAGAAGAGAGGGAATGCAAAATCAGACCTTAGGTCTTTGCCAGATTTTCTAAATAGGCTTTTAATTAAGATTTTGTTTTTTGAAAATGGACTATTGAATAAGGTGAATTTGCCTTTTGGTCTATCAATTTTTTGTGTTGCGAAAAAAGATGAAGGGAGGAAAAGAAAATGAACTTCTCAAAGATTATGGTATTGGTGTTATCCATTCTGGCCGGGGTAATAGGGCAATTATTTCTTAAAAAAGGCACTTTGGTACGGGAAACCGGGGCTTTTAAATTCGGGAATTTATGGAATATAGTACATAATTGTATAACAAACAGCTACATTCTTCTTTGGTTTCTTTTTGGCGGGATTAGTGCTTTCTTGTGGATTATCGTGATTTCAAAATTTGAATTGAGCTTTGTTTTTCCCGCTGCCACAAGTGTTGGTTTCGTACTCATTGCGGTATTTTCATCATGTTTATTTGGAGAACAGATATCTCTTATTCGTTGGATAGGTATAGTAGTTTTATGCTTAGGTGTTTTTCTCATTTCAAAATAGTGGAAGTATAAATGAAAAATAGAAGACTAATTTTAATCTTTCTCTTGGCTCTGGGAGCTAGATTAGGACTCTTGTATATGAGTCACGACGCATGCAACGGTTCGGGTATGTCATTGGGTCATGCAAATATAGCACGAAATCTCCTTTTAGGTCGTGGATTTGTTTCAAGTGACGAGTCATTCCTCAGAAAACTCAATGATGATCAGTTAAGGATGGGGAAATTGTTAGATGTAGAAGATTATCTCTCAGATATGCCCACATCCCAGGATGTATCTTTGAAGCCACAAGTTAATCGGATGACGGGTTATTCCGTTTTATTAGCAATGACATATTTCATATTTGGTCACCAACGATATATATATCTCCAAGTGATACAAGCGATAGTAGATTCTTTAAGTGTCTTTATGATTTTCTGGATCGCTGGGACTATTTTTAACCGAAAAATAGGATTATTATCTGCATTTTTATTCGCCATATATTTGCCTGAGATGAGGGTAGCCGTTTCTGCTCTTCACTGGGCATGGATGCCTTTTATTACGGTGTTGGTGACTTATCTTCTAATTAAGGCATCTGTTAACGAGTCTAAAAAGATGAAGATATATATTTTGATAGGTTTGATTATAGCTATTGGTACGTATATCCATGCTCTCATGGTATTACTACCGGTATTTTTCGGTATAGGTATCATATTCAATAAGACCTTCAGAAAAGGAATGATTGCCACGGGTATAATGATGAGCGTAGTAGTTTTATTGTTGATTCCATGGATAATTAGAAATTACAGAATATTCCATAGATTTATACCCACGACAGTAACTTTATGGCAGGCGACATGGGAAGGTTTTGGTGAGTTCAAAAATCCATCTGGTGCTGTATTGGATGATGGGGCAACTTACAAAATGGTAATAGATGAGGGATACAATGTCGAATATGGCTCACCTGAATTCAGCGATGTTTTGAAGGAGAAGGTCTTAAAAGTAATAAGAGAACATCCTTTTTGGTATATCGGGAGTGTGATAAAAAGAATATTTAAGATTACTCTATTTCTGCGGCCTGATTTGGGGATTTACTCAACTCCTTACTGGAGTGAGTATAGGGCAGAAGGAGGGACGGTATCAGGATATTTTAAGGAATATCCACGCCAATTTATTATAAGGCTGATTTCAATATTCATCGTAGGATTTACATTTCTCACTGCACTGGTTGGAATCTGGCTAACTCGAGCAAAATGGAAGACAACGATTTTGTTAGTTATGGTTCCCTTCTACTTTATAGCGGAGAATGCACCTTTATGTAGCGATACACCTCCTTATATTTTACCAGGACATTTTGTATATCTCATTTTTACTGCAGTAATCTTAGAGTATTTATATAAAAAATGGAAAAAATTTCAAATAAAAAAGACTCGTAAATAAAAAATGTGCGGTTTTGTGGGAATTTATAATTACGGAAGTTCACAAGATATTGATGAGGAATTACTCATCGAGATGCGGGATACGATGATACATCGTGGACCCGATGATTGCGGCGTTTATTTATCCCGGGACAGGAGATTAGGACTAGGACATCGGAGGCTTTCCATAATTGACCTTACACCTCGAGGGAGGCAACCGATGTCCGATAATGAAGGCAAAATATGGATCGTTTATAATGGCGAAGTTTACAATTTTTCTGCTTTACGAAAAGAACTGGAGAAGAAGTATACCTTTCGTTCACGAACTGATACCGAGGTTTTAATCTATCTTTATAAAGAATACGGTAAAGATATGGTTCATAAATTAAGGGGAATGTTCGCTTTTGCCATCTGGGATGATACCACAAAGGAACTCTGGCTGGTAAGGGATAGGATCGGCATAAAACCCCTATATTATACTTTTGTGGACGGAAGATTTATCTTTGCCTCAGAGATAAAAGCTATTTTGAAGCACCCTTCTATAAAGAGAGAAGTCAACGAAGACGGGTTTTACCATTATTTGTCTTTTCTCACTACACCGCCACCACAAACACTTTTCCAGGGGATATATAAAATTCCTGCCGGGCATATGCTAATGTTAAATAGAAATGGGAATTATAAACTGGAACAATACTGGGATGTATTCGATAATGTTAAACCTTTGTATGGTAAGGATGAAAAATTCTATACTGAGAGGCTTCTAGAATTACTTAGAGAATCTGTTAAATTACGAATGATCAGCGATGTTCCCATAGGAGTATTCTTATCGGGCGGGATAGATTCTTCAACAAATACTGCTCTATTTTCGGAATTTGCCAGCGATGTCAAAACCTTCTCCATTGGTTATAAAAGACAAGAAAAATATAACGAATTCCGGTATGCAAGGAAGGTGGCGGATATCTTTAAAACGAAACATTATGAAGTCATTATCGATGTAGAAGATTTAATTGACTTTCTGGAACAAATGGTTTATTACCAAGATGAACCTATCGCTGATCCCGTCTGTGTGCCGGTATATTTCGTCTCTAAACTGGCTAAGGACAACGGTGTAACCGTCTGTCAAGTTGGGGAAGGAGCCGATGAGTTATTCTGTGGTTATCGTTACTGGAAATATATTTTGCAATTGGAGGCTCTTTCGCAGAGATTATTCTGGTTGCCTCCACCTTTATGGCGTCTCGGTCTATGGCCAGCGAAAGTCATTGATCCGAAAGGCAGAATATATGAACTTTTAAAACGAAAGATTTCTAAGGAAGTAATCTTCTGGGGTAGTGCGGAGGCATTTTATGAACACCAGAAGGACTCGCTTTTGTCAAGCAGATTAAAGGATAAGTTTAAGGAGAAAAATTCCATTGAGGTAATTGCAAATTACTATGAGAAATTTTTGGAGAAGAGTCCTGTAAAAGATTATCTTCATTGGATGAGTTACATTGAATTGAAATTGAGGTTACCCGAACTTCTACTTATGCGGGTGGATAAAATGAGCATGGCTGTTTCTTTAGAAGCAAGGGTGCCTTTTCTCGACCACAAACTTGTGGAATTTACAATGGAGATACCTCAGAAAGAGAAGATAAAGAATGGGGAAGCAAAATACATTTTTAAAAAGACCGTAGACGGACTTTTACCGAGTGAGATTGTCTATCGCCGGAAACAAGCCTTTGGTGTGCCTATTTATGATGGATGGTTCTCGGGGAGGCTTGGCGACTTTGCCAGTCAGAAAGTAAGAGATTTTACAAAGAAAGCGGATTTTTTCGATCCCAATTATGTTGAGACTCTTCTTTCTGCCGGATCGGGGCCTCCGATTTGGTATCTTCTCAATTTCATTCTCTGGTATGAAAAATGGATAAAATAGATAATGAAATAAAAAGTAAATCTATATTTATTACAGGTGGAGCTGGGTACATAGGAAGTCACTTAGTTGATAGGCTTGTTGGGATGAATAAGGTTACTGTATATGATAACTTATCATCCGGCAAGATTGAATTTATCAAACAACATTTTGGCAAAGGTAATTTTAATTTTATTCAATGTGATTTATTAAATTTTGTGAAATTGAAGAAAACAATAAAAGGGCATGATGTAATTTTTCACTTGGCCGCAAATCCAGAGGCTAGAGCAGGGATAGAAAATACTAAACTTGATTTAGAACAAGAAACCATTGCTACTTATAATATTCTTGAGGCAATGCGCTTAAATAATATAAGACAAATTGCTTTCTCCTCGAGCGGTTGTATTTACGGAGAAACACCTGTCATCCCTTTGCCCGAAGATTACGCTCCTCTCCTGCCAATATCTCTTTATGGAGCGGCAAAGCTTGCTTGCGAAGCACTGATCAGTGCTTTCTGCCATATCTTCAAAATGCAAGGGTGGATTTTTAGATTTGCGAATATAGTTGGGCCAAGAGCAACACATGGGGTTATATTTGACCTTGTGAATAAATTGAAGAAAAATCGTTGGGAGCTGGGAGTTCTGGGAGATGGCACTCAGGAAAAACCTTACCTTCATGTCCAAGAATGTATAGACGGAATGATTTTTGGCTTTAATAATTCGAATAGTTGGATAAATGTATTTAACCTAGGTTGCGATTCTTCAACAGATGTTCGTACTATTGCAGAGATGGTTGTCGGTGAGATGGGCATTAAGAATGTTCAAATCAAATATAAAGGTGGCGAGAGAGGTTGGCCAGGAGATGTTCCCCAGGTAAGGTTTAGTACCGAACGAATAAACAAATTGGGGTGGAAGGCAAGTATGACATCTAATGAAGCAGTTGCGAGAGGCGTAAAAGAAATAGTTAATGAATTGATGGGTAAATAATTATGCAGATGGTTATATTAGCTGGTGGACTAGCTACAAGACTACACCCCTTGACGGAAAGAGTTCCTAAATCGCTTATTCTCATACAAGGGAAACCTTTTCTTCAATATCAGATCGAACTGTTAAAGAGATACGGTATTACAGATTTACTTCTATGTACTGGCTTCTTAGGTAATCGGATTAAACTTTGGTTTGATGACGGACAAAAATTTGGAGCAAAAATACAATATAGTGAAGAAAAGAATGAACTTCTAGGAACTGGTGGAGCTTTAAAAAATGCAGAAGAGTTTTTGGAAAATGAGTTCTTTGTTATGTATGGAGATTCTTACCTCTTTCTTGATTATCAAGAGGTTATTGACTACTTCCATGAATCAGATACGTTGGGATTAATGGTGGTTTACAAAAATCATAATAAATATGATAAGAGCAATGTGATAGTTGAGAATGGATTTGTCAAAGTTTATGATAAAAGTACTACCTCACCGGGGATGATATACATAGATGCCGGGCTTTCAGTACTTAAAAAAGAAGTTTTAGCTTTTTTTTCTTTGGATAAGCCATTTCCTTTAGATGATATTTTTCAATATCTCATTTCTCGCAAAGAGTTGGCCGTTTTTGAAACGAAGCAACGCTTCTACGAAATAGGGTCAATTGGAGGACTTAAAGATTTTCGACATTTAGTAAAAAAGGGGGCGATAAAAACGTGATCATAACTAGAACTCCTGTAAGGATATCTCTAGGAGGAGGAGGAACAGATTTAGCGTCATATTATTCGAATTATGGTGGATTTCTTGTCAGCGCTGTCATAGATAAGTATATTTTTATCACGGTGAATAAGCGATTTGAGGATAGCATTCGGATAAGCTATTCAAAGACCGAGATAGTAGATAAGTTAGATGACATTCAACATCCAATTGTGAGGGAGGTACTTAAATCGCTTAGCCTTGATAAAAGGCTGGAAATCACCACTATTGCTGATATTCCGGCGAATACAGGTTTGGGCACTTCCAGTAGTTTCACAGTTGGGCTACTTAAAGCGTTACACACATATAAGAAAGAAACGGTTACTCCTAAAGCATTGGCTGAGGAAGCATGCAGGATCGAAATAGATATTTTGAAAGACCCTATAGGAAAACAAGATCAGTATATGGCGACTTTTGGCGGTATAACCACTTTAACAATAGATAAAAATGGGAACGTGACTGTTAATCCTCTAAATATTTCCTCTGATACAATAGATGAACTGGAGAGGCATATTATATTATTTTACACTGGTTTCAAAAGAAAATCTTCGGAGGTATTATTGGATCAGAAGGAGGCAAGCGAGAGAGGTGAAAAAAGGGTAATAGAAACTCTTCATAAAATTAAAGAAATTGGCGGAGGGATTAAGGCGGCTTTGGAGTGTGGGAACCACCGGCGGTTCGGGGAACTTCTTGATATTCACTGGCGGACAAAAAGAGGACTTTCTGATAAGGTTAGTAATCCAGAAATTGATAGATGGTATGAAATGGCTCGTCAAAATGGCGCCCTTGGCGGCAAAATTATGGGAGCAGGTGGAGGTGGTTTTTTTATGTTTTATGTAGACAAGGATAAGAATCGGTTGAGAGAAACTTTAGAGAAAGAAGGGTTAAAAGAGATGCGATTCAGGTTTGAACTTGAAGGGTCAAAAGTCTTGGTTGATTTCTGATGGAGGAGGGAAAATTTGAAAAATAGAAAATATATTGAAAAATATATTTTGGAAATGCAAAGAATAACCAGAGAGATTTCTAAAGAACGGATCGATGAAATAATAGAACTCCTTTTTGATGCGTGGATGAAAGACTCTCAGGTGTTTATTATGGGTAACGGTGGTTCTGCTTCAACTGCTACTCATTTTGCTTGTGATTTAGCAAAATGTACCATTGTAAAAGGAAAAAAACGGTTCAAGACTATGGCACTGGCAGATAATATACCTCTCGTTAGTGCTTGGACAAATGATAGTGGATTCGGAAGTATCTTTGCTGAGCAACTTGAGCCATGGCTTAAAGAAGGAGATGTGCTTATTGGTATCTCTGTTCATGGTGGGTCGGGGGAAGGCGAAGCCGGTCCCTGGTCACAGAATTTGACCAGAGCGATAAGATTGGCTAAAGAGAGAAAGGCAAGAGTCATTGGTTTTAGTGGATTTAGTGGTGGCGTTATGAAAGAGGTAGCAGACGTTTGTATTGTGGTTCCGATTGATTCCGAACCGTTGGGAACACCGTTAGTTGAATCATTCCACGTGGTTCTACACCATCTTATATGCAGTGGGTTAAAAGCCAAGATAGAAGGAAAAAAAGCATGAGAAAAGCAGTATTACTGGATAGAGATGGCACAATCAATCGCATGGTCTACGATGTGGAACACGGCACAATTGATTCACCTTCTAATTTGAGTCAATTTGGGCTTTTGCCGAAAGTGGCCAAAGCTATCAGATTAATCAATGAGATGAAAATGCTGGTTATAGTAGTATCAAATCAGCCAGGTATCGCTAAAGGTAAGTTCACAACCAAGATTTTATCAGCGATGGACCAGAAAATGCAAGCCGAGTTAGAAAAACAAGGTGCGCATTTGGACGGAATATATTACTGTCTGCATCATCCAGAGGCTGTAGTGAAGGGATATCGGAAAAATTGTGATTGTCGTAAGCCAGAGCCAGGCTTGCTGTTGAAAGGAAGGGATGATTTTCAAATTGACTTGAGTTGTTCTTATACGATTGGGGATGGTTTGATTGATATTCAGGCAGGAAAGGCAGCTGGATGTAAAACAATTTTCTTAGGTCAGTTGAAGTGCTCCTTATGCAAATTGATGGATAGGAAAGGAGTAAAGCCAGACTACATTGTATCAGATTTGTTAGAAGCGGCTAAATTGATAAAAAAATTGGAGGCAAAAAATGCAAATTTTTGTTGATTCGGCAAATGTGTCCGAGATTCGGAAGTGGTTAGAGTATGGCATTGTTGATGGAGTAACTACTAATCCCAGCATTATGCTGAAGGATGGTGCCTATGATATTGAAAAAAGGGCAAAAGAAATAGCTTCTCTACTTGGAGACCGCCCTGTAAGTGTGGAAGTAACTTCTAACGATCTAAAAGAAATGGTAGTGCAAGCTCGCGAATTTGCAAAATGGGCACCAAATATTGTAGTGAAAATTCCTGTGGTAAACCAATACGGAGAACCATGTTTAGGGGTGATAAATACATTAATAGAAGAAAGGATAAAAGTTAATGCTACGGTGGCTATGTCCTTTAGCCAGGTGGCATTAGCTTCAAAGGCGGGAGCTACCTATGCAAGCATTTTCGCCGGTCGTGTAGCCGATGAAGGCCACGATGCCCCAAAACTCATAAAGATGGCAAGAGAATGGTTAGATCTCTGGGGATATAGAACTAAGATAATTGTGGGAAGTATTAGAGAAGTAATAAATATTCAAGATGCTGCAATAGCGGGAGCCCATATAATTACGATTCCACCCGAATTTCTTTATAAAATGATAGATCATAAGTACACTCGTGAAACTGTAAAACAATTTATTAATGATGCAGTGAAGTCTTTAGAACAAATGAAGGGAAAAAAGTAACAAGGTAGCACATTGTTACTTAAATAATAGTCTTGAGTTGGATAATTATGAAAATTCTTCAAGTAGGACCTATTCCACCAGAAATAGGTGGTAGAAGCAAAGGAGGAGTAGCAATTCATGTATGGGAGTTATCGACATATTTAGCCAAAAGAGGACACGAAGTGTCAATTCTCGCTGATAACTTTTTTTATCCAGAGAAAATCCCTATGATTAAACAGAAAGTAAAAATTTACGGTCTTTCCGCATCATTTCTGCTTAGGTTTTTTCCCAATATTTTAAGTTTATCTTCTATTTTGGTAAAGGGTATCCAATTGAAAAGATATCTTAAAGGATTGATGAACTTAAAAAACGTAATTCAAGATTTTCTTCTTTATAAATATGTGATTGACGAGTTTAAGCCAGATATAATTCATGTACATCATATTCAACACCGTTTTCCAATTGTCTATTCCCTGGCGCATGACAGAATTCCAATAGTTACAACTATTCATAGTTTTCACTCAATTAAATTTTCAAATCCGAGTTTAAAACAGAGGTATCACACTTTGATAGCGAGCAACTTGAAACTCGCTGAGAATCTGATTTTTATCAGCAAATTCATTCAAAAGGAACTGGTTAAATTCTTTGGTGAATATCAAGGTAGGTATTGGATTATTGAGCCTGGTATAGATATCAGGAAATATTATCCAGTAAAAAGGGGCATAGCTCGCCCAAAAATTGATTTACCTGGGAATGCTTCAGTAGTATTATTTATTGGCCATTTAATTAAACGGAAAGGAGTGTATACTCTTCTCGAAGCATCTAAAATCTTGAAGGAAAAAGGAATCGACTTAAAGATTGTCGTCATTGGTGATGGTCCGGAGCTAGGTGGTGTTAAGAATTTCATTGCCCAGAGCAATATCCAAGATAATATAAAGCTAATAAGGAAGGTATATACACTGGATTTATTATATTACTATAATGCCGCCGATTTATTCGTGATGCCCAGTTTTAGCGAAGGTTTCGCGGTAGTTTATCTAGAAGCTATGTTGTGCGGTACTCCAGTTATTGGGATAAGTGGAATAGCGGATGAAGCGATTCCTTCCAAAGACTATGGCTTTCTGGTGCCTCCGGGTGATGCAAAAGCCTTGGCCGAGAGTATAGAAAATGGTTTAGTAAGAAAATGGAATAGGGAAAAGATTATAGAATATGCTCGAGGTTTCTCCTGGAATGAAAAGATTGTAAAATTTGAGAAATTGTATTTGGATATTATTCGGAGAGGAAGAAAGGCGAATTGAATGCTCGATTATAAAAGAATTAAGAGAGAACTTGATAAGAAATTTGAGAAGGCTTTGGAAGGACTTCCTTACGATATGAAGAACGATTTCTGGTCCATTGCTGTAGCCGATAGGGACAAAACTATATCCAAATACAGAATGGAGGATGCAAAGGCAAATAACATAAGACGTGAGCTTTTTGCTAGAATTCTCACAAAAGATGCTAAAGTCCTGGACGCTGGCTGTGGAGATGGCAGACAATTAAAATGGCTGGCAGAGAATTTTCCTGGATTAAGTCTAAGGCTATTCGGGTTGGATCTATCGGAAGTTTTATTAAAACGTGCTAAAGAGAGGTTGAAATTTTATCCTTTCCTTACCATTACAAATAATTCAATTGATTCCATTCCCTACAGAGATAGTTCTTTCGACATTGTTGTTTGCTTTTCAGTACTTCAGTATTATTCCTTAGACCCAATTAAAGCTTTGAATGAGATGGAACGGGTTTTAAAAGAATGGGGATTTTTAGTAATCTATAAAGCGAAACCCAAGCATTTAGACCCGTTTCTCATTCCCGACACTGTTTTTGCAATAAATAAATTAGTTAGGTCAAAAAAAAGAAATGTTAGTAATAAAGAAGGAATTTTTGAACCTAAAAATAGCGAGAATATTGAAAGATTTATTAATAAATATTTGCAGACTAGCAATCTACAATTTGTATATAGAAAAGCAATCATTAGTTCATTTAAGTGGTCTTTCTATTGGAGAGTATTTCCTCAAATTATCCCAATTCTTGCTAGGTTCAATTGTTGGCTCAATAAATTACCTTTAAACTACTATAAAGATAGTGAGATCATAATCTTTAGAAAACTTCATAGGAAGTAATTAATGTGTTTGGCAAAGAGTTTAATGTTATAAAGGGTTGGGTGATAGTGATACAAAATAGGATATTAGCTCCCTTGATTTATTGGCTATCCCCAAGGATTTACTGGGAACGAAGGCATAGAATTCGTTCGTTGAGTTCCGTTGGTGAATCTGGGAAAAACGAGGAGTACAATCTCGAATTATATAATCTAAAAATAAAGGCTTTGAATTCTGTCTTAAATAAATTAAAACTTTCCCAAGGTAGTAAAGTTTTAGATGTGGGTTGTGGGATTGGGTTGATGCAAGAAGTTTATGTCCAAAGGGGTCATAACGTGATAGGAATCGATTTCTCAGCAAGGGCTATTCAAAAGGCGAAGGAATTATATCCGACCTTTGAATTCAGACGAGGAACTATTTGGGACATCAAGGAAAGCGATTTCAATGTTATTAACTGTTTAGAAGTACTTATGCATATTGTAGACGATAGGAAATGGAAGGCTACTATAGATAGGTTTAAAGATAGACTTAAACTAGGTGGTTACTTAATCCTGAGCGATAAAATGTTAATTGAAACCTCTGAAAGGGATGGTTACCACATCAAGAATAGAGGACTTAAAGAATACTTGAAAGTACTTGATGGCATGGAATTTCTTGGCTTAACTCCTTATCCTCAGCATCAGTACAGCATTGCCGTCTTTCTCAAGAAATCGTAAGAAGGAGGTTACATTATCAAACATCTAAATAAGTTTTACGAAGAGTATTGGAGCTGGAAAGAGAAAAATCTTACTTATCGTAAAATGGGTATTATTCCTGGTAGATATAATAGCGCGATAGATTTTATCTTGAACGATTATCGGAAGGGGGAAAAGATAAGAGTATTAGATATAGGATGCGGTGAAGGGATTATAGCTGAGATTCTCCGAAAGAAAATAGGTGATAATCTCTCCACTGTAGGAGTCGATATTTCGGAAGTGGCTTTAAGACTAGCGGAACAATTTTATGATGAAACACATCGTATTGATGTAGATGATGAATCCTTGAGTAATTTATTCATCGGGCAGAAGTTTAATTATGTTGTTTGCCTAGAAGTGATGGAACACATCATTTACCCGGAGAGACTTTTGAATGAAATTGGTAAAGTATTGGAACAAGATGGGAAATTGATAACTTCCGTGCCTAATTTTGCTTTTTTCAAAAATCGTTTAATTGTTTTAAAAGGACGATTTCCTGAGGAACAACATATCTTCCATTCTGCAGAACACATCCACTATTTTACTTTCCATTCCTTTAAGAAGCTCCTTAATGAAAAGGGATTTGCTATTTTAGCTTTCGAAGGCACTTTCGAATTGCCGCGCCCTTTGTCGTTTTTGCCTCAAGCTGTTCAAAAGATTCTTTTCCATAGGTTCCCAAATTGGTTTGGAAAACAAATAGTATTTTGTTGTAACAAGAAATCAAATTAAGTGAAAGGTGATGAACACAAATATGAATAAACTTGGAAAGCGAGGGCGTGGTTATCTTGCTCCAAAGGATAGACTCAAATTAGTTAGGCGGGATTGACGTTACTATAAGGGTTTTTTACAGTTAATAATTGAAAATTATGAAATTAGTGAACCGATCGGTCCTATACTTGACGTGGGTTGTGGTGCAGGTCATTTTATCTATTTGTGTAGATTGTTTGGATTGGATGTTTATGGGATTGAGGGTGAAGAAAATCTCTATAGGGAATGCGTTAGTAAAGGTTTCAGGGTGTACGAAATAGATTTAGAATTAGAAAGAAAAGATACCTTCCCATTTGAGAGCAATTTTTTTTCTGCTATCCTTTGTAATCAAGTAATCGAGCATTTAAGTTTTGAAGGGAGACTGCATATTCTTGAGGAAATATATCGAGTATTAAAGCCCGGTGGGTTGTTGTTATTTACTCCCAGCAAACATAATATACTGGAGAGAACAAAACCAAATCATTTGTACTGCTATTCTTGTACAGAGTTAAAAAATCTTCTTTTGAAAGCTAGTTTTGTTCGACTAAAAAATTTATCAAATTCTCTAAGGTGGTTTGAGTTTTTCTCATATAATCCTGATAAGGATTACAGTAGATGTATACTACAGCCAAATCGGTTGGAGAGGATGCTTAATCGAATAATCTGGGGTGTATGGAAAGTTATGAATAAGACCCATTATTTGGAAAGTGGAGCTAATTTTATTGCCTTTAAGCCCGGCCCCAATGAGGTGTGTAGAGGTTATGAGGAGTAAAAAAGTTTATATAATAGTAACTGGCGATTATGAATTTTCTAAAAAAATGAGTGTGCAGAACGACTTAATAACGCCAACAAATGAAATCTTAACACTACTTAATCTATTCAAGGCAAAATACTCAATTTTTCTTGATGTTTGTTCCTTTGATGCTCTCAAAACCACAGAAAGATCTGTAATCTTAAAGCAATTGAAAGAAATAATATTGAAAGGTCATGATGTCCAACTTCATTTCCACCCTAACTGGCTTCCAGAATTAGGCGGTAAATGGGATGAAAAAGGATGGAAGGGCGATCTAACATATTTCAGGCTTCCAAATTTATCATTGGGAGACTTCAATGATCGTAAGACAATCAAGGGGCTCTTTAAATACGGTGTTGATACATTAACGGAAATCATAAGACCTGTAAACCCCAATTATGTAGTTACTTCTTTCAGGGCTGGTGGATATTGTATTCAGCCGTCAGAAAATATAGTGAAAGTCATGAAAGAACTTGGCATATTAGCTGATTCGTCAGTGTGGTTTGGAGGATATAGGAACGATAGTGTTTACTATTATGACTTCAGGAAGGCCCCTTCGAGATATCAACCTTATTGTACTACTCAGGACGTGATGACAGTATATAAACCGGGAATGAATTCTGGAATAGTAGAATTTCCCATTGCTTCGGTTAAGGTGCGAAGTAAGAAATGGCTCTTTCTGCACGGTTCTTTTTGTAAGATTGACCTGTGTGGATCTGAAAATGCTCAAATTAAAAAGCTTTTATTGGATTTAAAGAAAGACTTACTTGAAGGAGACAAAGAGCATAATTTTCTCGTCGTTACCAGCCATCCTAAAACGCTTACGACTGTTGATGGGTTTCACTACTTTTTAGAGAATACTCCTAAATTATTAGAGGATATTGCTAAAATTAAATTTGTAACTATGACCGATGCAGTAATAATTTTTTATAAATTATATCCTTTACCTGCAGGTAGCCTTTCGAATAAACAGCTTAATACCCTTAGTATTATTTCGGAATAAGATATTATGCTAAGAATGCTGATAAAGAATGCTGCTCGTGATAGTTCAATCTATTTCACTATGGGAGTTGTAGTAGCAGCACTGGGTTTCATTACGCTTCCCATATTCGCCAGGATATTTGTTCCTGCAGAATATGGTTTATTGTCACTTGCTTTGTTAATTGTTTCTCTGGGCACCGTTATTACTGGTAACTGGCTTATATCTTCCACCAATCGTTTCTATCCTTATTGGAAGCGAATCGGGAAACTGGATACTTTTTACTCTACGTTACTTTTTTCAATGCTCTTGGCACTACTAGGCTTTTGTCTTTTAGGGACGCTGTTTTATCTTTTATTTCGCAATTCTTTCAGTGGCAAATTTCGAGTTTTAGTGCCTTTAGTTTTCTTACTTGTTCCTTTAACGATGGCAATGGAGATTTTCTTGACCACCTTTAGAATAAAACAACAGTCCAAACAATTTGCCACTTTCAAATTGAGTAGGACCTTTTTGGGACTGCTTATTGGACTGTCGTTGGTGATTTGGTTACAGCTTGGTATTCAAGGTATTCTGTGGGGACATATAATAGCTCTTTTTATTATTGGCGGTATGATGTTCAGGATGCTTTTTCTAACAAACAATCATTGTCAACTCCGTTTTGTTTCTTTATCGGTTATCAGGGAATTTGCGGCTTTTGGATTTCCCGCGATGGCCGCTACCATTGGTACATGGATATTATCCGGGGCAGATCGATACGTGATAGAATATTTCAGGGGAACTTCCGAGGTAGGATTATATTCGATGGGATACAATGTTGGTGATATGTGTGTCGGGATGTTTGTATCATCACTTATGTTAGGAATAGGGCCATCGATAATAAATGTTTGGGAAAGTGATAACAGAGAACTGACTGGCGAACTTCTGAGCCAGTTGACAAGATTCCTTATCTTAATCGCCTTGCCAGTAGCGACAGGGATTTCTGTGCTTGCCAGACCTATATTTAGACTATTCACTACTCCCCCGTACTATCCTGGTTCTGCTGTTATTCCTTTTGTCGCTGGGGGCGCCTTTATCTATGGGTTAAGTTTACTTGCTTATACGGGATTGGGTTTGGCGAAGAGGGCAGACATTGTAGCACGGAACTATTTCTTAGCAGCGGCAATCAATATCTTATTGAACATAATTTTTGTACCGAAATTTGGTTTCGTCGCTGCTGCAGTCACCACGGCTATTTGTTATGCTCTACTTCTTTTTATGAATATTAAATCGGCTAATAAGTACTTAAGATGGGTGATAATTCCCAGGTCGCTCTTTAATTCCATTACGGCTTCCATAGTAATGGGCGGTGTACTGTTCTTGGTTATTTCCATTTTCGCTAATCCGCTTTTGATATGTATTCTTGGGATTATAGTGGGAGTGATAGTTTACTTTGCAACATTATTTTTACTCAAAGAATTCCATCCTGAAGAAATCGTGGAAATGAAAAACTTCGTCCCAGGTAAACTGTGGAAAAGACAAGATTAGAAATAAGGGCAGCAATGAGAATTGAAGGACAGGAGCTGAAATTAGAATGCAAGAATTACTAATGATATATGATGCGAAGCCGAAAGGAATAAAGAGGAATATTTCTGTTCTATCTTCAAATGAACTGAAAAATAAATTCACCGTGATTCTCAAATTAAGAAGAATTTTTTTTAAAGAAATTCGATTTTACACCTACAGTATTTCACTACTAAGATATTTGGAATTATGGAAATTTGTGCTCCTTCTTTTAAGGGGTGAGAAAAAATTCTTATGTGATGAGAAAGATGATCGAGAAGAGGTAAACTGGCGGGAATTTTTAGCAAAGGGAGTACCCAGACTTGTTTCTGAGCTTTTTGTTTCTTCTTTCATTCTGGTAACTGATTGGTACAAAATTGCGAAGATTTCAAAAATTGTAAAGAGAAAACGAAGGAAAGGCAACAAGCAGCACTTTGACAAAATAGCCTATATACGAACACATCATTGGTTTGGCATACGAGTTGGTGGCTCTGTTTCACATATTTATGGCGTTGCCAGTGGTTTTAAGAATTTGGGTAAAAAGTTATTTTTTATTTCCACGGATATATTAGAATTAATTGATAAATTGAAGTCTTCGGTTTATGCTATATCGCCTTTTAGAGTTATAAGAAATTTCCCTGAAATCCCGGAGATGGCATATAATCGAACGCTGTTTAAGGAAGCCTGTAAAATATTCGACAAGGAAAAACCAGGTGCAATATATCAAAGGTATAGTCTCAACAATTATACTGGAGTTACACTTTCTTTAAGATATAAAATACCACTAATTGTAGAATACAATAGTTCGGAAATATGGACAGCGAAAAATTGGGGAAGAAGATTAATTTTTGAGGGAATCACAGAAAGGATAGAAATTTTGAACTTGCGGGCAGCGGATTTGATTGTGGTAGTTTCAGAAGTATTGAGAGAAGAACTTTTAAATAGAGGTATAGAAGAAAGAAAAATATTGGTTAATCCGAATGGTTTTGATCCGGAAATGTACAATCCCCAAATAGATGGTGAAGAATATAGGGAAAGATATGATTTTGGGGATAAGATTATTGTTGGTTTTATCGGGACTTTTGGGCCATGGCATGGTGCGGAAGTACTGGCGCAGGCGATTAAACCAGTGATTCAAAAGAATTCGAATATTCGTTTTTTGTTTGTGGGAGATGGTGTGAAGATGTCCGTGGTGAAGGAAATCATTAAAAGAGAAGGAGCAGGGGAGTTCGTTATACTTATCGGGCTAGTTCCCCAGGAAGAAGCGCCGAAATATCTTGCTGCTTGTGATATTCTGGTTTCGCCTCACGTGCCCAATCCGGACGGTTCAAGATTTTTTGGTTCACCGACCAAACTTTTTGAATATATGGGTATGGGGAAGGGGATTGTGGCGAGTGATTTGGAACAGATTGGTGAAGTATTGGAGCATAAAAATACAGGGTGGCTTGTTAAGCCGGGAGATGTTCGGGAATTGGCAGAAGGCATAATTAAGCTTGCTGAAGATGAAAATTTGAGAAATGAGTTAGGCAGAAATGCAAGAGAAGAAGCATTAAAAAAGTATACATGGGATAAACATGTAAAAAGGACATTGGATAAACTTGAGGAAATTCTACAAGATTGGGATTAATTTGCTATCCCGATTTTCAATCGGGAAATCTGTGCCTACAAGGGCGGGAAATTGACGGGAAGATTTATAGGCACAATTTCAAATTTGCAGTTTTGGGATGGAGAATGAAAAGGACGAAGATAAGGCATTACCTCTATCGGATACGGACTTTGCCACCGGGAAAAGTGGTAAGGATTATCCTGAAGAGGTTCCGTGATAAGATAGCTGGGTATTGGGATAGATTCTGGGTGAGGGTAAAGAGAAGTGAGATGTCAGATGAGAGATTGATAAGGGCAATGATTAAGACCCCCGCTACGCCGGCGAGGATAGAGGGTCTACTTGATTATTTTAGGAAAAGAGAGGAACCGAGATGTTTCATCAATTTCAGAAAGAAAGAAGAAATTGCGACAGTATTGAAAACAGATTATCCAGAAGTGGTTAGAAATATCGTTTCGCAGGCTGATAGAATTTGTGATGGGATTTTCAATGTCATGGGCAGTGGAGATAAAAGATTGGAGCCGATAGATTGGCATCTAGATTTTAAGTCGGGTTATCGGTGGAATCCGAGAACTTATTATAAGGATATTAAATATCCGGTTGAGGTTTGGCAAGGAGCAGATATTAAAATTCCTTGGGAGATTTCTCGCTTCAATTATTTGATTCACCTAGGTCAAGCTTACTGGATTACGGGTGATGAGAAATATACTCGAAAATTTGTTTCTTTGATTTCTGACTGGATAGGTAATAATCCCGTGAAACGGGGGTTGAATTGGAATTCAACTATTGAGGCGGGGATTCGGGTGGCGAATTGGATATTGGGGTGGTATTTCTTTAGAGATTCGCAAGTAATAACTTCCGAATTCTTGACAAAATTATTAAAAAGCCTCATCACCCATGGCAGGTTCATAAAATCTAATCTAGAGTATACTGAGGGTCTGACTTCGAATCATTATATTTCCAATATTGTTGGACTTTTTTACCTTGGGCTATTTCTTGCCGAATTTAGGCAGGCAGAAGAGTGGTTAGGTTTTTCTAAGAGGGAACTCGAAAAAGAAATACAAAAGCAGGTTTATTCGGACGGAATGGATTTCGAGGCTTCAACCTGTTACCATCGCTTTGTTCTGGAACTTTTCTTTTATCCAGCCCTGTTGGCCAGACTGAACAAAATTGATTTTTCTTCAGATTATCTGTCAAGATTGAGAGAAATGTTCAATTTCATCCTCTACGCTTTAAAACCAAATGGAAAGATGCCACAGATAGGTGACAACGATAGTGGAAGATTGTATAAATTTGAAACAGGCGAGATAGAGATTCTGGATATGAGATATCTGTTAAATTTAGGAGCCATATTTTTTGCTGAGCGAAAATATAAAACAAGAGAATTTGGACTTTGTCCAGAAGTGGTGTGGATTTTTGGCCTGGATGGGCTTAAGAGATGGCGTGAAATGCCCGATAGAGCCATTGCCGATCTGGAAAGTAAGAGTTTCTCCGATGCAGAAATTTACATTATGCGCGCAGGAAACAGCTATTTAATTTTTTCTTCAGGACCGAATGGGCAAAATGGTAACGGGGGACATAGCCACAACGATAAGTTGTCCTTTGAAGGTTTTATTGGCGGGGAGCAAGTAGTTATTGACCCGGGCACCTATGTTTATACTTCTTACCCCGAGTGGAGGGATAAATTTCGCTCCACCCGTTTTCACAATACTCTGATGATTGATGAAAAAGAACAGAATCGTTTCTTAACTCTTTTTTCAATGGTAGAAGAGGCTAAACCGAAAGTGATAAAATGGGAAACAAATGACAACTTTGATATATTTATCGGTGAGCATTACGGATATAGCAAGATGCCAGATAAGATAATCCACCAGAGAGCGATTAAATTTTATAAAAAGGATGTCCGCTGGGAGTTTCAAGACAAAGTTTATAATTTAAATAACAGATTTTCAACCAAGCATCTAATTCAATGGTGCCTGATCCTCCATCCAGAAATTGAAATTGAGGATTCCCATACTTTAAGAACAAAGAAAGATAAGAAAATAAAAATAATCTTTGAAAACGGAATTTCAATCCACGAAGAGGATGCCTGGTACTCTCCGGAATATGGAGTTAAGATTCCTACTAGAAAGTTAACCTGGGAGATACTTACTGATAAGCCCATAAGTTTTAGATGGATTGTAGAATATGGAAAAGCTGGCGAAGAAGATTAATTTAGGATATATTTCTGATGCAGGATTTTATTCTAGAGCTTTTAACTCTCAAGTTTTGAGCTTATTGAATGGGGTGAAGGACGAAGTGGGAAATATTAGTCTGGTTATTTTACAGCAGTCTCTCTTCCCATTTCTAAAAGTCATAAACCCTGAAATTAAAAGGAATGAGGATAGAATAAGAAATCGATTCAAAACCGTGGAGGTTGTAGTTCAAACCCCCCGTATTTTGAGATGTCTAATGAAAATAGAGTCACAGGTTTTAAGGAAAATTATCAATAATAATTTAGATAAAATTAATGTTCTTCATTGTCATGGCGAAGCCGGGGGTTATCTGGGATTATTAGCCAGGAAGGAGATAGGTAAAGATATTCCCCTAATCTCTGATTTACGTGGATTGGTATCTCAGGAATCTTTGCTTTGCGGCAAGGGAGCAGATTTCATAAGGAGCTTTCTTTTTAATTTTCGAGCGTATCAATTTCAAAAAATAGAAGAATATGTAATAAGAGAAAGCGACCTTATTTTGTGCGTTTCCTGGAAGTTTAAGGAGTATTTACAGGAGATGTATAAAGTAAATCCGGATAAGATAGCCGTCGTTCCCAGCTTAGTAGATAGTAGTTCGTTTTTCTTTAATCCTGAGGCACGAGCAAGGAAAAGACAGGAACTGGGTATTGAGAGGCGGATAGTTTTCGTCTATAGCGGAGGCGCTGTTAAATGGCAACTCCCAGAGGAAACGGTTGCATTTTTCAAAAATATAAAAGAGATGATTTCAGAAGCTTTCTTACTCTTTTTGACCAGTGATGTATCCCGCGCCAGGAAGTATTTTAAGGGAGTAGATGAAGGGGATTATCTGCTAATTTCTGTGCCTTACAGGGAAATTTCAGCCTACCTAAATGCCGCAGATATAAGTATCCTTTTGAGAGAGAAGAACTTAGTTAACCGCGTTGCCTCGCCAATAAAGTTTGGCGAATATCTCTGCTGTGGACTACCCATAATTATGACTCCGGGAATAGGTGATACGGAAGAGATTATCGAAGAGTACGGGATAGGAAAATTATTAGATTTAGAAGAGTTGAAGATAGATAAAAATGGACTGAATCAATTAATAAATAATGCAGAACGCGAGAAAATTGCCAAAATTGGCAAAAAGCTTTTTTCTGTTGAGAGTTATAAATCCAAAATAATTTCTTACTGGACTCAGGTTTTGACTTAACACTTGGTTGAATAGCAAAGGAACAATAAAAGGGTATGAGGAAATTTTCTTAAATGTATTACAAGGATAAGTTAAGAATATTGAAGTCGATCTTTGGTCCTGAAAAAAATGTGGTTTTGCAGCCGGGGTCTTTAATAGTAGACAACAATAGATTTCCCATTGTTGATGACGTAATCATTCTCTCTTCCCCGGAAGAATACACGGAATATGTTAAAAATAAATTAGATCTGAAAGGCTCTGTAAAAGGCGAGAGTTCAAGTGACTTCTCCAGCGATATTCAATATTCCTTTGGCAATGAATGGAGAGAGTATTATGAGATTCTTCCTGAACACGAAAAGGAGTTCTATCAATATTTTGATATAGTTGATTTGGATCAGATGCGTGATTCCCGGGTGTGTGACCTGGGTTGCGGTAATGGAAGATGGAGTTATTTTTTAAGAAATAAGTGCAGGGAAATTATCCTTGTTGATTTTTCAAATGCCATATTCATAGCGAGAAAGAATTTATCCAGAGCAAATAACTGTCTTTTCTTTATGTGCGATTTAAAAAAACTTCCATTTAAATATGATTTCGCTAACTTTATATTCAGTTTGGGAGTTTTGCATCATCTGCCTACTCCCTGTTTAGAAGAAGTCAGGAGGATTAAGAAATATGCGCCGACTTTGCTTATCTTTATTTACTATGCACTGGATAACAGGCCTTTATATTTCCGGCAGGTTTTAAAAATCATTACTATTATACGGCGGCTCCTTTCAGAAATCAAAAACCGTTCTTTTAGGAAAATTATTTCTATCAGCGGTACTTATCTTATATACTTGCCGTTAGTTTATTTGGGCTGGTTGCTTAAACCTTTTAAATTGAGCAGTTATGTTCCGCTTTTTGATTTTTATCACTGTAAGAGTGCCAGACGGATTCAACAGGATGTTTATGACCGTTTTTTTACGAGCATTGAACAGAGGATATCGCGCGAGGAAATCCTGCAATTAAAAGATTCCTTTTCGGAAGTTATTATATCGGATAATTTTCCCTACTGGCATTTTGTGTGTAAGCGGTAATGGGGATTTGGCTGGTAAAGAATTATAGGTGAGGAGTAAAGCGAAATGTGTGGGATTTGTGGAATTTTGAATTTTGCTAAGGATGGACATATTGATAAAGAAATATTGCATAGAATGTGTAATGTCTTAGAACATCGTGGGCCAGATGACGAAGGATATTTCATAGGGACAAGCGATGATGGACAACCGGCAGGGATAGGTTTAGGAATAAGGAGACTATCGATTATCGACCTTGAGACAGGACATCAGCCGATACATAATGAAGATGGAAAAATCTGGATTGTTTACAATGGAGAGATTTATAACTTCCCGGAGTTGAGAGCGGAAACAGAAAGAAGGGGGCATCAATATTATACTAAGAGTGATACGGAGGCAATCGTCCATCTTTATGAAGATTATGGTGCAGAATGTGTTAAATATCTCAGAGGAATGTTCGCTTTTGGGTTATGGGATGGGCGTAAAGAACTGCTTCTTTTAGCTCGAGATAGACTGGGTCAAAAACCTCTGGTATACACAGTTCAGCAAGGTAATTTGATTTTTGCTTCAGAAATAAAATCTATTCTGGAATATCCAGATTTGGAACGCCAGGTAAATATGGATGCATTACATTATTATCTAACATACCAGTTTGTCCCTAGCCCGTTTACAATGTTTGAGGGAATTAAGAAACTGCCTCCAGCAAATATACTGCTCTGTGACCGAAAAGGAAATATTAAACTTGAGCAATATTGGAAACTGAATTATAATAATAAATTGCAACTTGATGAGAAAGAGTATTCCCATAGGATTCTGGATTTACTTAAAGAATCTACCAAAATGAGATTGATTAGCGATGTTCCCTTAGGAGCGTTCTTGTCCGGAGGGTTAGATTCTTCCGCAGTTGTGGGAGTGATGAGTCAATTAGTAGATAAGCCAGTTAAGACTTTTTCTGTTGGCTTTGAAGAGAAATCATTTACTGAATTGAAATACGCTCGCCTTGTTGCTGATTATTTCCATACTGAGCATTTTGAATTTATGGTTAAACCTAATGTTATTGATATTCTTCCTCGATTAATATGGCATTATAATGAGCCATTTGCCGACCCATCGGCTATTCCCACATATTATATTGCCCGGGAAACCGCGAGATATGTAAAAGTTGCTCTGAATGGAGATGGAGGGGATGAAAATTTTGCTGGCTATGATAGATACAGAGCAAACAAACTATCAACCTATTATACAAAATTACCTAAATTTATAAGGGAAGTGATAGTTAAAGGTCTAATAAGGAATCTTCCCGAATCCACGAAGAGAAAAGATTTAATAAAGAGATTAAAGCAATTTGTCCAGGCGTCATCCCTTTCTCCTGAGAGACGCAATGTTAAATGGCATTCTTTTTTTGATGACCCTGAGAAACAGAACCTTTACAGTAAAGAAATGCAAGATAAGTTCAGGGATTTTGACACTTTTAGTTATATGACCGATATTACTAACCAGAGTGATGGCGAAGATTTTCTGGATAAGATTTTATATACTGATATAATGACCTATTTGCCTGAAAACTTACTGGTAAAGATGGACATAGCCACAATGGCAAATTCACTTGAGGCGCGCTCGCCATTTTTGGACCATAAACTTATTGAATTTACTGCTCAAATACCCGCTCACTTAAAATTAAGAGGATTTACCAGCAAATATATTTTAAAGAAAGCGCTAAGGAAGCTACTTCCCAGAGAGATACTCCACAGAGATAAGATGGGTTTTGGTCTACCGATTGGTGAATGGTTCCGTCAAGAATTGAAAAGTTATGTCCAGGGAGTCCTTTTGGACAAAAAATGTACAGATAGAGGATATTTCAACAGGGAAACTGTTCAACGGTTATTGGATGAACATATTTTGGGAAGAGTTGATCATGGATATAGGCTATGGATACTTTTGAACCTTGAGCTCTGGCATCAAATGTTTATCGATGGCGATTTGAAACCTTGCACAGATTGAATCTGTGCCTATCCCGACGAATCGGGACGAGGAGGAAGATATCAACAGGAAGCTGGTGGTGAAAGTAGTAAACATTGAGGGGAAATGTCCTGTGTATAAGGTGGGAGAGAAGATTGTTCTGGATGAAGGATACCGGGTAAATCTTGAGCAATCAGACAATATCTGTATGCATTCTCTGGCTTCTATCATGCCCTATTATGTAGCTTTATATAATGGTGTTATTCCAAAAAATTTGGGGTTAGCAAATAAGGAGGGCAAAGCCTGTGTTCATTGTCTTGACCCCTGTGAGTTGACCGGTGGTGGAACGGTCACATTTGAGATTATAATAGAAGGAGACTAAAATGAGTAAAAAAGAAGAGACTCAAAAGCTTTTAGAGAAGAAAATCATCCAGCATAAGGCAAAGATTGGGATTATCGGCTTAGGGTATGTAGGATTGCCACTGGCAGTGGAATTTAGTAAAGCGGGATTTGATGTTACCGGAATTGAAATCGAAAAGGATAAAGTGAGAATGGTTAATCGAGGAGAATCCTATATTCAAGATGTCCAGCGGGATGAGTTAAGAGATTTAGTAAAAAATAATAGATTAAAAGCAACTGGAAACTTCTCAGTTTTGAAAGAGATGGATGCCGTAAGTATATGCGTGCCTACGCCTTTAAGCAAGACTAAGGATCCTGATATTTCCTATATTACGGCTGCAGTAGAGGAAATAGCAAAAAACCTGCACCAAGGACAATTGATTGTGTTAGAAAGCACCACTTACCCCGGGACAACAAGAGAAATTATCCTGCCAAAATTAGCAAGCAAAAAATTTCGCGAGGGAAAGGACTTCTATCTGGCTTTTTCACCAGAGCGGACCGATCCGGGCAATAAGATTTACACCATAAGAAATACACCAAAAATTGTAGGTGGAATCACAAAGAAATGTACCAGTATTGCTGTTACTCTCTACGAACAGATAATCGATGAGGTGGTTCCTGTCTCCACGACGGAATCGGCGGAGATGGTAAAACTTCTGGAGAATACCTTTCGCATCGTTAACGTGGGACTGATTAATGAGATTGCCCTCATCTGCGATAGGTTGAAATTGGATGCCTGGGAGGTGATAGACGCAGCGGCGACAAAGCCATTCGGTTTTATGCCGTTCTACCCGGGCCCTGGTTTAGGAGGCCACTGCGTGCCTATAGATCCTCACTATCTTTCCTGGAAACTGAAAGCTTTAAACTTTTATGCCCGTTTTATTGAGTTGGCTGGTGAGATAAATATTAAAATGCCAGAGTTTCTGGTTAGTAAAATCGACGGTGCACTAAATGAAAGAGAAAAAAGTATAAAGGGGTCTAAAATCTTAATCTTAGGGGTAGCCTACAAGAGTAATGTTTCGGACGCCCGGGAATCTCCAGCACTGGATGTTATAAGGCTTCTCAAAGAAAGAGGAGGAAAGGTCGTATATAACGACCCTTATGTGCCTCAAGTGGAGGGACTGAAATCGATTCCCGTGACGGAAAGTGCCTTAAGAAATGCTGATTGCGTGGTAATCACCACTGCCCACAGCAACTATGATTATAAAGAGATTGTAGCGAAGGCAAGGCTCATTATAGATTCCAGAAATGCAACCAAAGGAATAAGAAATAAAAAGATAGTAAAACTGTGAGAAGCAACAAAGGAAGAGGAGGGAAGGTTGGCATTATATTTAGTGACGGGCGGGGCTGGTTTTATTGGCTCAAATATTTGTCAACAACTGCTCAAAAGGGGAGAGAGCGTCCGAATACTGGATGATTTCTCTACTGGTAAGAGAGAAAATATTGTCGGGTTTAAAGATAGTGTCGAGCTCATTGAAGGAGACCTCAGGGATTGGGAAATAGTCAAAAGAGCAATGTCGGGAGTCGATTTTGTCCTCCATCAGGGAGCTTTACCTTCTGTAGAGAGGTCAATAAAAGATCCTCTCATCACTACTAAGGTTAACATCCTGGGGACATTGAATGTCCTGTTAGCGGCGCGCGAGGCGAAAGTTAAAAGAGTGGTTTATGCATCTTCCTCCTCGGTTTACGGAGATACTCCCACTTTACCTAAGAAAGAAGCAATGAAAGCTAATCCTCAGTCTCCCTATGCGGTCACCAAGTTGATTGGAGAAGAGTATTGTCGAATATACTATTCTATTTATGGACTGGAGACAATCTGTCTGCGTTACTTTAATGTTTTTGGTCCCAGGCAGGATCCCGGTTCGCAATATGCAGCAGTCATTCCCAAATTCATCACTCTTATGTTGAAAGGCAAATCGCCACCCATCTATGGCGATGGTGAGCAGTCGAGAGACTTTACTTTCATTGATAATGTAGTAGAAGCCAATTTGCGAGCGTGCAAAGCAAAGGCAGCACCAGGAGAAGTGCTCAATATTGCTTGTGGTAAGAGAATCACTATAAATGGACTGGTAGAGAGGCTGAATAAGATTCTCCAGACCAGAATAGAGCCTACTTATGAGAATCCAAAAAAGGGTGATGTAAGACATTCTTTGGCAGATATCTCTCAGGCTCGTAAGACTCTCCATTATTCACCGGAGATTCGGTTTGAAGAGGGTTTAGAAAAGACCGTGCAGTGGTTTAGAAAGATTGTGGAGTAGTCCCGATGAATCGGGACGTTATCATTGCGAAACAAGTTTCGCTACTCCAAAAACTCTGGAGTGCCCCGATGAAATCGAGGGGCCTTTCCTCCCTTTCGGGAGGACTCCAAAGACTCTGGAGTCCCCCGATGAAATCGGGGGAAAGGGGAAAATGAGTATTAAATTAATAATTGGTGTTGCAATAGTTATCATCTTTGTTATATTATACTTTTTGGTAAGAGGGCTTTTGCTCTTACTTGCCCGAAAAAGAAAGTATAGAGAAGTGGAAGATAGGATAAAGAAAAGGATAAAACCTCTTTCTAAAGAGAAAGAAGGCGAGAAAAGATATTCCCTTTCTGAATATGAAGAATGTATCAGGAGGACCAAGGATAAGGATGTAAAAGCCTGGGGCCGGTGGTTCCTGGCTCAATTTTACCATAATAATCCCCATCGCCAGAAAGATTACCTGGATAAAGCAATTGAGTGCTATACGTATATAATGAAGGAATTTCTGGATTATCCATTTCACGAAGAGAGTCTATTCCGCCTGGGAAATCTTCTGTTCTTTGAGAAGGTGGACCATAAGAAAGTCTGCTACGTATATCAAGAATTGCTGGAAAAATATCCCCAATCTAAATGGGTGACCATTGCCAAGGAAAGGGTGGATCTTATTAAGAATAATCTTAACTACCCTCGTGCATTAAATAATTACATTCTGGCAGAGAAATATTTTGAACGAGGCAATTATGAAAAGTCCATCCAGAGTCTGCTCGATATTATTGAAAAATATCCCAAATCAGGACTGGCGAGCGAAGCTTTATATTTTTTAGGTGACATTTATCAATTTAAACTTAAAAATTACAATAAGGCAATGGATGAATATCAGAATCTTATCCAGGATTTTCCTCAGAATAGATTTGTGGCCAATGCCCAATTTAAGATTGCCGAATGTTGTCGTAAGCTGGAAGAATGGCAAGAGGCAATTAAAGCCTATAGAAAATTCATAAAAGATTGCAGTCAATATGGCTATTCCGATTACGCACAATTCTATATAGGGCAGTGCTATGAGAAATTGAAAGATTGGGAAAAGGCAAAGGATGCGTACAGTTTAATTTCTACCAATTATCCCGAAAGCATATGGACTGATGTTGCCCGTAACAGGATTAGATATTTGAACAAATACCCAGGAGGTTGACTATGGTTTCCTATGTAGTGGCATTTTTCTTTGCTCTTGCTTTGGCGTATGTGTTGACTCCTATTTTCCGAAAAATAGCCCTTAAGTTTGAAATTCTCGACCATCCTGTCCCCAATTTAAAAATTCATTCAAAGCCAGTTCCCTATTTAGGTGGTTTAGCCATCTGGTTGGCTTTTATCGTTACTCTTTTGGGAGTTAGGTTCCTCACTCATTTTCCCACGGGAACTCTGCGCAACCTGCGCGGAATATTCTATGGGGGAACTTTAATAATGGTCTTAGGACTTATTGACGACATTTGGCAGCTCGACTACAGGGTGAAATTCTTTGGACAGTTCATTGCTGGTCTCATCCTGATCCTGTATAATATCAGAATAGAATTCATTTCCAGTCTTCCCTTATCCATTTTTCTGACTATTTTCTGGGTAGTGGGCATAACTAACGCAATTAATATTATTGATATAATGGATGGTTTGGCTGCGGGAGTAGTGGTTATTGCCGGTCTGGCTTTTTCTTTCATAGCTTTACCCATAGAAAAGATTTATGTCAACTTTGCTGCCTTAGCTCTTGCCGGAAGTTGCCTCGGTTTCTTAAGATACAACTGGCAACCAGCAAGGATATTTATGGGAGATTCCGGGAGCTTGTTTATCGGGTTCATTCTGGCTGCTATCTCATTAGGGGAAAGTTATACAAAGATAAATAATATCGGACTTTTTGCTCCTTTTTTAGTCCTGGGCATTCCCATCTATGACACCTTATTGGTCATATTTTTCCGGACGCTTAAGGGGAAGTCGATATTTGCTGGAAGTCGTGACCATTTTGCTTTCCGGCTGGAGGCAATGGGATATGAAAGAAAAAAAGTCGTACTGATTAATTACTATCTTACGGCAATCTTAGGACTTGCAGCATTTTTTATTACCATAGCTAAATTTGAACTGGCAGTGATTATATATGCAGTGATTATCGCTTTTGCTATCCTTTATGCTACTCGTTTAATTTATGTCAGGGTGGAATGATGACTGGAAAAGTGTTAATAATAGGAGCGGGGTTAACCGGTTTATCCACTGCTTTCCATCTGGAAAAGACAGGAGGAATAGACTACTCAGTTTATGAGAAGAGAGAGAAGGTCGGTGGCCTATGCCGCTCAGAGTATAAGCCATGCCCAGGATTGAAAGGGGAGTTCACCTTCGATATCTTAGGGCACCTCCTTCACCTGAAAAAGGAACGTACAATAGGATTGGTAAAAGAACTCCTCAGTAATAATCTTATATCCCTTGAGAGAGATGCTCAGATATACTCAAAAGGTTTGTATACGAAGTATCCATTCCAGGCAAATATACATGGGTTACCACCAGAAGTAGTGAAAGAATGTGTGTTTGGATTTATTGATGCGAGGTGCCGTTCTCATTACTCTGCAAAAATTCTGCCTGAAGAATCTTTCTACCATTGGATTTTGCGAAATTTCGGGAAAGGAATTGCCGAACATTTTATGATTCCATATAATAAAAAAATATGGACAGTCCACCCTCGGAGGCTGACCTGCGGATGGATAAAAGTTAATCCCAAATATCCGTATGTGCCTTCACCCACTTTTCGAGAAGTGATAATCGGTGCTTTGGAAGAACAGGAAAAGGCTTTCGGATACAATGTCCATTTCGACTATCCGCAAAAAGGCGGCATCCAGAAATTGGCTGACGCGTTTGAAGAGAAGATTAAGAATTTGAAGTTGAACACAAGCCTTTCCGGGGTGAATATGAGAAAAAAGGTGGCCTACTTCGATAACGGAAAAATCAAGGAGAATTTCCAATTCCTGGTTTCCACAGTTCCTCTGAAAGAATTGGTTTTAAAGATAATAGAAGATATGCCACAAAGAATTAAGGATGCCGCTCGAAAGTTGAAACATAACTCGGTTTTGAGTTTGAATCTGGGAATTAAACGCGAAAATGTGGATCATGGACATTGGGTCTATTTTCCTGAGGATAAATATGTCTTCTATCGGGTAGGTTTCCCAAAGAAGTTTTCGGAAGGGATGTGTCCTCCTGGCACGAGCTCTGTCTGTGTGGAGATTGCCTGTAAGACGGGCCAAATGACCCCAAAAAAGGAGAAAGAACTTATCGCCAGAGCAAAAAAGGACCTGATTAAGGCCGGGATTCTGAGAACGGAGAGGGAAATCCTTGTAGAGGCAGAGCATTGGGAGTGGATACCGTATGCTTATGTTATTTACGACAAAGATAGAGATAAAAATTTTGAGATGATCAAGGAGTACCTGGAGAAGGAAGATATCTACTCAGTGGGACGATATGGTGGCTGGAACTATTCTACGATGGAAGAGGCAATCTTAGAAGGAAAGGAAATTGCAGAGAAATTAGCTTCACAATTGTAGAATCGGCACCATAAACCCCGTTAGAAATGGATGTTAGAAATTCTCTTGGAGGAATTTCTAACGGGGTAAACGGTGCCCCCGATACTTATCGGGGTCGCCCTTGTAGGGGTGGCACTCCGTGGTCACCCGGGGGACGGCACGCCGAAAGATCGGCATAAACTGCGTCCGTCCCCTACATAAGGAGGCAAAGCTGGCGCTTTGCTGCTACAATTAAGGAGACAGAAATGCGTTGTCTGGTTACTGGTTGTGCTGGATTTATTGGGTCGCATCTGGCGGAGAAATTAGTCGAATCCGGATTTGAAGTTGTAGGAATAGACTCCTTTACAGATTACTATGACCAGAAAATTAAGGAATCCAATGTGCAAAACCTGGTGAATTCGCCCAATTTCACTTTTGTAAGAGAAAACCTTCTGGGTGTAGATTTAGATAACTTGTTGGAAGGTGTCGATTATATTTTACACCACGCTGCCCAGCCAGGAGTTATTGCCAGCTGGGGAGCTCGTTTTGAGGCATATATAAATAACAACATTCTAGCCACGCAGAGATTACTGGAAGCAACGAAAAAAGTCTCTCTGAAATCGTTTATTTTCGCCTCGTCTTCCTCTGTTTATGGAGATTGCGAGTTACCGATGAAGGAAGATAGACTACTTTCGCCAGTCTCCCCTTACGGTGTCTCCAAGCTGGCGTGTGAAAGTTTATGTTATTCATATTGGAAGAATTTTGAGATTCCCGTGGTATCGTTAAGGTATTTTACGGTCTATGGGCCGCGCCAGAGGCCGGATATGGCTTTTCACAAGTTCATCAGAGCAATGTTAAAGGGAGACGAGATTACCATCTACGGGGATGGAAACCAGACTCGCGATTTCACTTATATTGAGGACGCGGTAAAAGCAAACTTTTTGGTTATGAAGAAGGACTGTTCCGGAGAGGTGTTCAATATTGGTGGGGGCACTCATACCAAAGTAAATGAAGTAACCGGTCTTCTGGAGAAGCTCATCGGAAAGAAAGCCCGTATCAAGCATATCAATCCACAAAAGGGGGATATGCGGGATACTCTTGCTGATATTGGTAAAGCAAAGAGATTGCTAAATTATGACCCCCGCTTCGATTTAACAGAAGGTCTGAAGAGAGAAATAGAATGGTTGAAAAAGATCATTAAACTTTAACCCAACTTTGGCATATAATCTAAGTCGGGATGCAAAAATGGCCAAGACTAAAGTCGCACATATTATTACTATGCTGGAACTGGGAGGCGCACAGCAGAACACGATTTATACAATCGAGCATCTGGAGAAAACTAAATATGAACCTATTCTGATTAGCGGCCCGGGCGGTATACTTGACCAGGAGGTTAAGAATAATCCCCAAATAAGGTGTTTCTTTATTCCCCATCTTGTTAGAGCAATCTCTCCATTAAGAGATACACTGGCGTTCATTTCCTTGTATCGGCTTTTAAAATCGGAAAAAGTTAACCTGGTTCATACTCACTCTTCCAAAGCAGGCATTCTGGGCCGGTGGGCGGCTTACCTTGCAAAAGTTCCTAAAATAATGCATACTTATCACGGGTTTGGATTTAACGATTATCAGAAATGGTGGGTGAGAAGATTACTTATCTGGTTAGAAAGGATGACAGCCAGGGTCACTGACAAATTGGTGGCTGTATCCAATGAGAACATTAAGAAAGGTTTGAAAAATGGGATTGGAGAAGAGGTACAATATGCTATGGTTCACAGCGGGATAGAAACTAAAGCATTTTCTGAAGTTAGTGGTGATATTGACGAAAAAAGAAGAGAAATTGGAATAGATAAAAATGAGCCAGTAATCGGGATGATTGCCTGTCTCAAGCCGCAAAAAGCTCCTTTAAACTTTATTAGATTGGCTGAGAGGGTATGCTCGGTCTATCCCCAGGCAAAATTTGTGCTGGTGGGTGACGGCGAACTCAGACCAAAAATCGAGAAACTAATCGCAGAGCTAAACCTGAAAACTCGCGTGGTTTTGACCGGCTGGCGGAGAGACATTCCCCGGATAATCCATATTTTTGATGTTCTGGTATTGACTTCTCTATGGGAAGGTCTACCCAGGGTTTTCCTTGAAGCATGGGCTTCCGGGAAACCTGTAGTGACTACTGACGTAGATGGTGCCAGAGAAGCAATCATTGATGGGAAAAACGGATTCCTGGTTGAACCGGATGATTTAAATAGAATGGCCGAACGAGTAGTTTGGTTAATTAAGAACAGAGATTCAGCTCAAAAAATGGGACAAGAGGGTCGGAAGATGCTTTATCCATCTTTCGATATAGATTGTATGGTAAAAGATATAGAAAAACTATACTCAGAATAAACTTTACATTATTTACAGGAAGGAGCAGTTATGGGTCAAACGCTTGCGGAAAAGATTATAAGTGACCGCTGTAATAAAGAGGTACATGCTGATGAGATAGTCATCGTTCCCGTAGACATTTGCATGCTCCAGGACGGTACAGGTCCCCTTGCTTTACAACAATTGAATAGGTTGACCACTCATCAAGTACAGAAGACCATAATCTTCCTCGATCATGCTGCCCCCAGTCCTCGACAAGAACTCTCCAATACTCATAAAGCCCTACGGGAATTCGCAGAAAAGACAGGGGTAAGATTATCTGAAATTGGCGAAGGCATCTCCCATCAGATATTGGCGGAAAGTTTCGTGAATCCCGGTGATATTGTCATTGGTGCCGATTCTCATACTTGCACTTCCGGGGCCCTGGCTGCCTTTGCTACGGGAATGGGCTCCACGGACGCCGCTGTAGTGATGGCTACAGGAAAAACCTGGCTCAGAGTTCCCCTGACTTTCTTGATTAACGTGCAAGGAGACTTTTCCCGGGGCGTCTCGGCTAAAGATTTGATTCTGTACATTATTGGTATGCTGGGAGCTGATGGAGCAACTTACAGAGCTTTAGAATTTGCCGGGGAGGCGGTGGAAAAGATGCCTATGTCTGGTAGGCTTACTCTTTGCAATATGGCTGTAGAAGCAGGAGCAAAGGCTGGACTTATTGCTTCCGATGGCCTAACCAGAGCCTATCTCAAGGAGAGAGGACGGGAAAAGGGATATAGAGAGATCAAGGCAGATAAGGATGCAAAATACGAAAGAGTTTTTGAAATCAATGCCGCAAAATTGGAACCAATGGTTGCCTTTCCTCCGACCCCAGACAACGTTAAACCAATTTCTCAAATAAAAGCTAAAAACATAAGAATTGACCAAGTTTTCATTGGCACCTGTACCAATGGACGCATAGAGGATTTGCGCCTGGTGGCAGAAATATTGCAGGGGCGAAGATGTGCTCAGGGAACAAGGTTACTCATTGTTCCAGCTTCCCGGCAGGTCTACCTCCAGGCAGTGAAAGAAGGAATTCTGGAGATACTCGTTGGGGCTGGGGCTACTATTTTGAGCCCTGGCTGCGGGCCCTGTGTGGGCATACAGGGAGGGATTTTGGCTGATGACGAGAAGTGCCTGTCCACAGCGAACCGCAATTTTAAAGGCAGAATGGGTAACCCCAATTCCCAGATATATCTTTCTTCTCCCGCTACAGCTGCCTGGACAGCAGTAAAGGGAAAGATAAGCGACCCGCGGGAAAAAGTGTAAAAAGGAGGGGAAAGTGATTATTAAAGGTAAAGCGCATAAGTTTGGGGATAACATCAGCACAGATTTGATTGCGCCCGGGAGATATTTCCATTTGAGGAACAATTTGTCAGAGCTGGCAAAACATACGCTGGAAGACGCAAATCCCGAGTTTATAAAGAAAGTAAAGTCAGGAGATTTCATTGTGGCAGGAAAGAACTTTGGAATGGGCTCATCCCGGGAGCACGCTCCCACAATAATCAAACTGTGTGGCGTGGGGGCAATTTTAGCCAGGTCTTTTGCCAGAATATTCTTTCGCAATGCAATCAATATTGGACTGCCTGTTCTGGAATGTGAAACCGAGAAAATTGGCCAGGGAGATGAACTGGAGATCGATTTAACTAAAGGGATAATAAAAAATAGAAAAAAGGGACTGGAGTTAATTTTCCGTCCGCTTCCCCGGGTAATGGTTAACATTTTACGCGATGGCGGATTGGTGAAACACATCCGGAAACATGGTGGTTTCAAATTATAGGGAAAAAGGGGTCAGAGTCATTTTTCAATGGCATTTGTAGGCACGGTTTCAACCGTGCAGAAGAAGGAGAGCGAAGTTTGCGCTTTGCTGCTACAAGAGATAAAAGGGGGCGAATATGCACAAAGTTACCTTAATACCTGGTGATGGTGTGGGGCCGGAAGTGGTCGATGCTGCGCGAAAGTGTATTGAAGCCACAGGGGTAAAGATTGAATGGGAAAAAGTTGACGCTGGAGCCGATATTATGGATAAGTATGGAACGCCTCTACCTGATAAGGTAATCGATTCCATAAAGAAAAATAGAATTGCTTTGAAAGGTCCTGTCACTACCCCTGTAGGCATAGGGTTTCGCAGCGTGAACGTTGCCCTCAGACAGAAACTAGACCTCTACGCTTGCCTTCGTCCCTGTAAATGGTACCCGGGGGTGAGGTCACGTTATGAAGGGATCGATTTGGTAGTGGTAAGGGAAAATACGGAAGATGTATATTCAGGAATAGAATTTGAGGAAGGAAAGCCTGAGACCGGTGAACTCATCAACTTTATTCAGAATTCCCGCAATGTGAAGATTTCTGATGATTCTGGAATAAGCATTAAGTCGATTTCCCGGCGCGCTTCAGAAAGGATTATTCGGTTTGCATTTGAGTATGCAAGGAAGAATAACCGCAAAAAGGTAACCGGGATACATAAAGCCAACATAATGAAATATTCAGATGGAATCTTTTTGAAAGTATTCCACGAAGTCGCCCGGGAATATCCAGACATCCAATCTGAAGATAAGATCGTGGATAATATGTGTATGCAACTGGTGCAAAAGCCTGCACTCTACGATGTACTGGTTCTTCCCAATCTCTATGGGGATATAATCTCCGATTTATGTGCAGGATTGGTGGGAGGGCTGGGTGTAGCTCCTGGAGCAAATATTGGTGAGGAGATTGCTATCTTCGAGGCAACTCACGGTAGCGCACCGAAATATAAAGGAGAAGACAAAGTAAATCCTACAGCCATGATTCTATCAGGGGTATTGATGTTAAGGCATTTGGGAGAAGGAGAAAAGGCAGAAAGGTTGGAGAATGCCACAGCTCGGGTAATTGCTAAAGGAGAAGCAGTTACCTACGACCTGGGAGGGACTGCTAAAACTTCTCAGATGGCCAAGGCAATTATCAAAGATTTAAAATGAAATTGGAGAAAAATTCTCAATCTCCAGCCCAGGACAGGCTGGGAGAAAAGTGACAAATTGTGGAAGGAGAAAATCTTGGAACGCACGTTAGTAATTATTAAGCCAGATGCATTCTCTAAGAAAATAGTAGGAAAAGTGATTACCACATTTGAAAAAAAGGGTTTCAGAATTGTTGCCTGCAGGATGGTCCTTCTTAGTCGAGAGAAGGCAGAGGAGTTTTACCAAGAACATAAAGGGAAGGAATTTTATGAACCCTTAGTCAATTTTATGTCATCCAATCCCTGTCTGGTTATGGTTCTGGAAGGAGAAGACATAACTCAGGAGGTTCGGGAGATTGCCGGCAATACAGACCCTCAAAAAGCAGAACAGGGAACCTTGAGAAAGCTCTATGCTCAGGATAACCGCCACAACATCCTTCACGCAGCAGATTCACTGAAATCAGCAGAGAGGGAAGTTAAGTTCTTCTTTTCCGAAAACGAAATACACCACTGGAAAGAAAAAGTATACAAAAAATAAGCCAGAAAGGTTTTGGTAGTTTAGGGGCTTATCCCCGCAAAAAATACGCCCATAAAGTAGCCATCAACAAAAAATAGAGTTGACCCCATTTTTTATGTATAAAATTTTAAGTAAGAAAAATTTGGCTCCCTCTATAAAAGAATTTCTGATATCCTCGCCGGAGATTGCCAGAAAGGCTCAGCCGGGACAGTTCATAGTGGTGAGGATTGATGAAAGAGGAGAGAGGATTCCGCTAACTATAGCCGACTATGAGGGGGATAAAGGAACAATAACCATTGTAATTCAGGAAGCGGGGAAAAGTACTTGCCAGTTGGGAAGGTTAAATTCAGGCGATATCCTCTCTGATGTTATTGGACCTCTGGGTAGACCCACCCATATGGAAAAGGCAGGCACAGTAGTTTGTGTAGGGGGAGGCGTGGGAATACCGCCCGTCTATCCTGTAGCCCGTGGCTTTAAGGAAATTGGGAACAAGGTAATATCGATTATCGGTGCACGCACCAAAGAGTTGGTAATCTGGAAAGATAAGATAACCTCTGTCTCGGATGAACTTTACATTACTACTGATGATGGTTCTTATGGCCGGAAAGGTTTTGTATCCGATGAATTGCAAAGGTTAATTAAGGAAAAGAAGGGATTCAGTTTGGTCTTTGCCGTGGGGCCTGCTCTTATGATGCGTGCTGTTTCTGAAGTAACCAGGCCGTATAAAATAAGGACTATAGTGAGTCTTAATCCCGTAATGGTCGATGCTACCGGAATGTGCGGCGCTTGCCGAGTTTCCATAGGGGGTGAGACAAAATTCGTTTGTGTGGATGGTCCGGATTTTGATGGTCACCAGGTAGATTTTGACCAACTCCTCAGTCGCCAGAGAATTTACTTACAAGAGGAGAAGAAATCTCTCCAGAGCTTTGATGCGGCTCACAAACAATGTAGAATAGAATGAAAATTTTTCCTAAAAAAGTAAAAATGCCACGTCAGAAACCCAAAGTCAGGGTGACCAATTTTGATGAGGTCGCTTTGGGCTATACAGAAAAACAGGCGCAACAGGAAGCCAGAAGATGTCTCCAGTGCAAGAAGGCTCCCTGCATCAAGGGCTGTCCAGTGGAAATCGATATTCCCAGCTTTATTGCTAAGATTGTGGAGAAGGATTATAGAGGAGCCATCCGCAAGATTAAGGAGTCTAACCTTTTGCCAGCTATGTGTGGGAGAGTATGTCCCCAGGAAGGTCTTTGCGAGAAGGCCTGTACTTTATGTAAAAAGTACGAGCCGGTGGCCATCGGACGACTGGAGCGCTTTGCCGCTGATTGGGAAATCCGGAAGGGAAACCCGGAAAGCTCATCGCTCCCTCCTCCTACAGGAAAACGCGTGGCAGTCATTGGCTCCGGTCCTGGCAGCTTATCCTGCGCCGGCGATTTAGTCAGGTTGGGACATAAAGTGACCATTTTCGAAGCATTACATAAACCAGGTGGCGTTCTGGTCTACGGGATTCCAGAATTTCGCTTACCCAAAGCTATTGTGGAAAGGGAAGTAGAATACATTCGCTCCTTGGGGGTAGAAGTAAAAACTGGCTATGTGATTGGCAAAATTTATACTCTCGATGAACTTTTTTCCCTGGGATATGACGCTATTTTCATTGGAATAGGCGCTGGTTTGCCCAAATTTATGAACATTCCCGGTGAAAACCTGAATGGTGTCTATTCGGCCAATGAGTTCTTGACCAGAACCAATCTGATGAAGGCATACTTATTTCCTGAGTACGATACTCCCGTAAAAATTGGGAAAAGAGTTGCAGTAATAGGAGGGGGAAATGTAGCCATGGATGCCTCTCGGGTATCCCTGAGGTTGGGAGCTCAGAAGGTTTTTGATATTTACCGTCGTTCTCCAGAAGAGATGCCCGCGCGGGCGGAAGAAGTGCAAAATGCCAGAGATGAGGGAGTAGAATTTAACTTTTTGACCAACCCCGTGCGGATTCTTGGCAATAGAGAGAATTGGGTTAATGGAATCGAATGTATAAGGATGGAACTGGGGGAGCCTGATGAGTCTGGCCGGCGCCGGCCAGTACCGATTAAGGGTTCTGAATTCACCATAAAGGTTGATATAGTAGTAATGGCTATCGGCGCCGGCGCTAATCCTCTACTTCCTTCTGCTACCCCGGGTTTGAAATTAAACAAGTGGGGCTATATTGTTGTTGATGAAGTTAGTGGAAAGACTTCAAAAGAAGGGGTCTGGGCCGGAGGAGATATCGTTAGTGGTGCAGCCACGGTGATATCCGCTATGGCTTCTGGCAGAAGTAGTGCTAGGGCAATCCATCAATATCTGATAGCTTCCCATAAAATACGTGATTTTTCTTGACAAACTGTCTTTTAACTTGTAGTATAAAAATTTATTGTTTAGGATAGGAAAATATTATGCCCAATCCCAAGAGAAGACATTCTGTTTCCAGAAGAGATAAACGGAGAGCCAACTGGAAACTACATATTCCCACTCTATCTGTTTGCCCAATGTGCAAGGAATTTAAACTTCCTCATTTTGCCTGTTTCAATTGCGGTTATTATAATGAAGAAAAGATAATCGAGACAAAGAAAGAGATAGAGGAAAAAAGGAAAAGAAAAGGCAAAAGTTAACAGGGGGATCTTTTTCATGCGAATTGCTGTAGATGCTATGGGTGGCGACTATGCTCCCAGCGTAGTGGTGGAAGGAGCAGTTCGAGCTGCCAAAAAAATCCCTTACGAAATAATTTTGGTAGGGGATGAAACCCGGTTAATAAAGGAGATAAAAAAATATCGAAGTTCACCTCTATCCCTTTCCATTCACCACTGTTCAGAGGTCATTGGCATGGATGAGTCTCCTGCGATAGCTTGTCGCCAAAAGAAAGATTCCTCCGTCATGGTTGCTACCCGATTAGTCAAAGAAGGCATGGCTGAGGCCATGGTTTCTGCAGGAAATTCGGGGGCAGTCATGGCCTCAGCATTGATGGTTTTGGGGAGATTGCCGAAAGTTGATCGGCCGGCTATAGCTGTATTAATACCTACTCTAAAAGGTGCGGTCGTTCTTCTCGACGTTGGTGCAAATGTCAACTCTACGGCAAGAGATTTGCTCCAGTTCGCTGTAATGGGTAATATCTATATGAAGACAATTATGAATAAAGAATCTCCCCGCATCGGGTTGTTGAGTATCGGGGCGGAAGAGGTCAAGGGGGACGAGGTGACTGTGGAAACTCATCGTCTCCTGCGCCAATGTGGATTGAATTTTGTAGGCAATATAGAAGGCAGAGATATTGTGAAAGGAAAAGCCGACGTAATCGTTTGTGATGGATTTGTAGGCAATGTTCTACTGAAATTTAGTGAGGGTATAGCTGAAGAATTTATTAGTCTATTTAGAGATGAAATTCTCAAACATCCTTTCCGAAAAATGGCACTTATATTGTTAAGAGGCGCTTTTAAGGATATCAAAAAGAAAGTCGATTATGCTGAATATGGCGGAGCTCCCCTTTTGGGCGTGGATGGCTGTTCCATTATTTGCCATGGCAGTTCCAGCGCTAAGGCAATTTCCAATGCTATCCGTGTAGCAGGGGAGTTTGTGGAAAAGAGGATTAATCAACAAATAAAAGAAAGTTTATAGGAGTAAAAAAACAGTGGGTATTCGCATAGTGGGAACTGGGTCCTATATGCCAGAGAAAGTCTTAACCAATAAGGATCTGGAGAAAATAGTCGATACATCGGACGAGTGGATTGTAAGTCGTACGGGAATCAAAGAGAGAAGGATATGTTCCGATAAGGAGGCTGCTTCTGACCTGGGGATTAAAGCTGCCCGGAGAGCACTGAAAGATGCTAATGTAAAAGTTGAAGATATCGATTTAGTTATTGTGGCAACGATTACTCCCGATATGTTCTTTCCGGCAACATCTTGTATAATACAGACTAAGTTAGGGATAAAAAATGCTGCTGTTTTTGATTTAAATGCTGCCTGCGCTGGCTTTATTTACTCTCTTTCTACCGCGCAGCAATTTTTACAGACTGGAACATATAAAACAGCGTTAGTCATTGCCACGGAGACTCTTTCTAAAATTACTGACTGGGAGGATAGGAATACCTGTGTGCTTCTGGGTGATGGTGCGGGAGCAGCAGTTTTGAAAAAGGAGAAAGGCGATTCAGGAATTCTCTCTTGTTATTTAGACGCAGATGGTCGGTATGGAGATTTGTTGAATATGCCAGCAGGGGGCTCGAGAATCCCGGCAACTGTAGAAACAGTCAAGAACAGGCTCCATTACCTGAAGATGAAGGGAAATGAGACTTTCAGAATTGCCATACCGGAAATGACAAAATCTGTCAAACGAGGGTTGGAAGAATGTGGACTTAAGATAGAGGACATAGCTCTGTTGATACCACATCAGGCAAATATCAGGATAATTAATGCACTGGCAAAGAGATTATCTCTACCTATAGAGAAGGTTTTCATAAATATTGACAGATGTGCCAATACTTCAGCAGCCACTGTGGCTATTGCTCTGGATGAGGCGAATCACCAGGGCATAATTAAAAAAGGAGATATTATAGAACTGGTTGCCTTTGGTGCTGGATTCACCTGGGGTTCCTGTGTGATTAAATGGTAAAAGTTGCTTTTCTCTTCCCTGGTCAGGGTTCACAATACGTGGGTATGGGAAGAGAATTCTACGAAAAGTATGAGCCGGCGAGGAAGATTATTGACCGGGCGAATGATATTTTAGGTTACGACCTCAGAAGAAAGATTTTTTATGGCCCTGAGGAGGAGTTACAACAAACTTCAATTACTCAACCCGCGGTCTTTACTGTAAGTGTTGCTTGTTTAGAAGTTCTCCAGAGGCCCGAAAGTTACTCTTCTAAAGAAATCTTAAGACCTCAAATTGTAGCTGGCCATAGTCTGGGAGAATATACTGCTTTAGTTGCTGCAGGGGTTTTCGATTTTTCTCAAGCCTTATCAATAGTGCAAAAAAGAGCGGAATTTATTCACCAGGCTTCCCGGGAGAAGCCTGGAACTATGGCAGCAATTATAGGACTGGAAAGAGAGAAATTAGAAGAAGTTATTGACGAGATTAGAGGAGAGGAAGTACTGGAAGCTGTAAATTTCAATTCTCCTCAGCAGATAGTTATTGCAGGAGAATTGAAAGCGATTGAGAGAGCTGTGGAAGAAGCCAAAGCAAAGGGAGCAAAGAGGGCTATTATTCTAAAAGTTAGCGGAGCTTTCCACTCCCGGTTAATGGCTCAAGCGGGAAGGAATCTGGCTAGAGAGTTGGAGAATTATGAGTTGAAAGACCCGGTTATTCCCGTGGTGACGAACTACAATGCGAAACCGGCAAGTTCCCGGGAAGAAATCAGAAAAGCACTTGTTACACAAATAGATAGTCCTGTATTATGGGAAGACAGCATAAAAGAGATGCTTCAAAGAGGTGTGGAGATTTTTGTCGAAGTGGGGCCCGGGAAAGTGTTGACAGGACTTCTAAGTAGAATAACTAAAGAGGCTTCTGGATTAAATGTGGAAGACGAAAAAAGTCTCCAGGAAACCCTTAAGAAGCTGGAAAGATTTGGAGTCCTCCCGAAAGGGAGGAGTTTATTCACTCCAGAATTTTTGGAGTAGCGAAACTTGTTTCGCGTTAATAACGCAGAGCAAGCTCTGCTACTCCATATTATAAACTATCTTTTAATTAATTATATGGGGGGGATCGGTCTTGGATTTAAAAGGTAAGGTGGCGATTGTAACTGGAGGGGCGCAGGGGATTGGAAAGTCTATTGCTACCAGGTTGGCTCAAGCGGGAGCAAATGTGGTTATCGCCGATGTTATGGAGGAAGTGGCTAAATCTACTGCCCAGGAGATTTCGCAAAAAGGAAATGAAGCTATCTCCATTAGGGTAGATGTCTCCAGTCTTTCTTCGGTGGAAGGAATGGTGAAAAAAACTCTTGACAAATTTGGCAGAATTGATATATTAGTCAACAACGCTGGAATAACTCGAGATGGACTGGTGATGCGCATGAAAGAAGAGGATTGGGACCTAGTTTTGGATATTAACCTCAAGGGCGCATTTAATTGCATTAAGACAGTTTCCCCCGTTATGATGAAGCAAAAGTCGGGAAAGATTGTTAATATTGCTTCAATCGTGGGGATAATTGGTAACATTGGTCAAGCCAACTACTCAGCATCTAAGGCAGGGCTGATAGCTTTGACCAAGACCTGTGCCAGGGAACTCGCCAGTCGCCGAATAAATGTTAATGCTGTGGCGCCGGGTTTTATTCAGACGAGTATGACCGAGCGATTACCCGCACAGGTAAGGGAGAAGTTATCGTCTCAAATTCCTTTGGGTGAGATAGGAAAGCCCGAAGATGTGGCTAGTGCAGTCCTATTTTTGGTATCTGAGGAAGCTAGTTATATTACTGGAGAAGTAATTAAAGTAGACGGTGGCATGGCTATGTAGGACTCTTAAAACGTGTAACCTTTTAACTTGTAGGTCCCGATTCATCGGGACATTATTTGGTTACACAATTCTTTTGTGGAGGTGAAAAGAGAATGGCAATAGCCGAAAGGGTAAAAGAAATCATTGTTGAACAACTTGGGGTAGATCCGGAAGAGGTGACTATGGAGGCTTCATTCGTTAATGATTTGGGGGCGGATTCTTTGGATACTGTTGAGCTTGTTATGGCACTGGAAGAAGAATTTAATATTGAAATCCCGGACGAGGAAGCAGAGAAATTAGATACAGTTGGTAAAGCGATCGACTACATTAATAAACATAAAGCTTAAGCCTAAACTAACAAGAAGAGAACCGCTACACAGCAGGAATTTTTGGCATGGTAGCGGTTTTGTATTTATTTTTTCTTCTGATTGAATTTTTGGAGGGGGAATGGACCGCAGAGTAGTGATCACAGGGTACGGAGTCGTTTCGCCAATCGGAATCGGAATAGGTGACTTCTGGAACTCACTAGTGAGCGGTAAATCGGGCATAAGTAGAGTCACGTCTTTTGATGCTTCACAATTCTCAAGCCAGATCTGCGCTGAAGTAAAGGATTTCCAGCCAGAAAGATATATTGATAAGAAGAAAATTAGAAAGATGGATCGTTTCAGTCAACTTGCGTTTGCTGCTGCCAAGATGGCCATAGAGGACGCAAAGCTCGATATGGAGAAGGAAGATCCTTTTCGAGTAGGAGTCATCGTGGGTTCTGGCATAGGAGGATTATCCACTGTTGCTGCGGAACACAGGGTATTATTAGAGAAGGGACCTCGTCGGGTAAGTCCTTTTATGATTCCCATGCTAATCACCAATATTGCTGCCGGAGAGATTGCCATTGCTTACACTATCCAGGGGCCAAATTATTCATTATCCAGCGCCTGCGCTACCAGTAGCCACACCGTAGGAGATGCTCTACGCCTCATCCGTTATGGGGATGCAGATGTAATTATTGCCGGTGGTTCAGAAGCGGCAGTTACTCCTTTGGGCCTTGCTGGCTTCTGCTCAGCCAAAGCGTTGTCTACTCGAAACGACGACCCCGAACATGCCAGTCGACCTTTCGACAAGGAAAGAGATGGTTTTGTGATGGGGGAAGGAGCGGGAATTGTGATTCTGGAGGCTTTAGAACATGCCCTTTCCCGGGGAGCTCTCATTCGCGCGGAATTGATTGGTTATGGAGCTACAGATGATGCTTACCATATTACTGCTCCCTCTCCTGACGGGGAGAGTGCTGCACGGGCTATGTCTAATGCCTTAGCCGATGGCGGTGTAAAACATGAAGAAGTTGATTACATAAATGCTCACGGCACTTCCACTCCTTTAAACGATAAGATAGAAACTCTGGCGATAAAAAAAGTTTTTGGAGACTACGCCTACAAGATTCCCATTTCATCGAATAAGTCTATGATCGGGCACCTCCTGGGAGCGGCAGGAGTGGTAGAGTTGATCGCCACAATTCTCAGCATGGAGAAAGAGACGGTCCCGCCAACGATAAACTATGAATTTCCTGATCCCGAATGTGACCTGGACTATGTCCCCAATAAAGCCCGCCCCAAAAAAATCAATATAGCCCTTTCCAACTCTTTAGGTTTTGGTGGCCATAATGCTACCTTGGTAGTAAGAAAATATATACCAGAAAAATAATGTATACTACCATTCCTATACCCCCATTAACTGGAGTCCTCCCGAAAGGGAGGATTCCTTCCGAAAGGAAGGGCTGGTGAAACGACACCTCCGATGAAATCGGAGGAATCCAAACGAGAAGGACAATTTTTAATATGGACTTCAAAAATCTTGAAAAAAAGTTAAAGATAAATTTTAAAAATAAAGAACTGTTACAGCAGGGTTTAACACATAAATCTTACGCGCATATGTGCGGTATAAAAGAAGATAATGAGCGACTCGAATTTCTGGGAGACAGTGTGTTGAATTTAGTGATATCAGAGTACCTTTATGAGCGGTATCCAGCGTACGACGAAGGGAAATTGACTAAGCTGAAATCGAGTCTGGTAAACCGGAAATCTCTTCTGCTCTGGGCGAAAAAATTATCCCTGGGAGACTATCTTCTAATAAGTGAAGAGGAAGAGGCAGCAGGCGGTCGCCAGAGGGCTTCTCTATTAAGTAATGCTTTGGAAGCCCTAATTGGTGCAATTTACCAGGACCAGGACTGGGATAAGGCAAAGAAGTTTGTTCTGGGGCAGATTTCCACGCTTAAGGGCGTAAGGAAGGTGGATTATAAGAGCCGTCTTCAGGAGTTGATTCAAAAGAGATACAAGATGTTGCCAGAATATAGTGTGAAGACAGAATCGGGTCCAGCACACAAGAAACTTTTTGAAATTGAAGTGAAAGTGAAAAGCAAAATTTTCGGCCATGGCACGGGATGGAGCAAAAAAACAGCCGAGCAAGAAGCAGCTAAAAAAGCACTGAAGAAGATTAAAACCAAGAAACAAACCAAGACACAATGAACAGTTTTCAGGCTGTGGAGTAGCAGATAATTGGAGTAGCACCGCTTGCGGTGCGTTATCGCGAAACAAGTTTCGCTACTCCAAAAGACTCTGGAGTAGCAGAGCTTGCTCTGCGTCAACTAATCGCTCCGATGAATCGGAGCTACTCCAATTTTTTGGAGGGTGATATGGAATACTTCCTTAGTGAAGAACAGAAGATGATTTGCGAATTGGCCAGAAGGATTGCGGAAGAGAAAATTAAACCGGTGCGAGAGCATTATGACGAGACGGAAGAATTTCCCTGGCCAATTGTGCAGGAGCTGGCTAAAGTAGATCTTTGCGGGGTGTATATTCCTGAGGAATATGGTGGAACCGGGGGAGGGGTTTTTGAGCTATGTCTCGCCGTGGAGGAGCTCTGCAAAATTGACGGAGGAATCGCTCTGGTATTAGCTGCCACAGCCCTGGCTACTTTTCCTATCATGCTTTTTGGTAACGATGAACAGAAGAAAAAATATCTTCCCGATGTTGCAGCGGGTAAGAAATTGGCAGCCTTTGCTCTCACTGAGTCAGGTGCTGGTTCTGATGCCACGGCAATTCAAACCACTGCTAAAAAAGAAGGGGACAGCTATATCCTGAACGGTACGAAATGCTTTATTACCAATGGAGGAGAAGCGCAAATTTATATAGTAATTGCCATGACGGATAAGACAAAAGGTTCCCGGGGAGCATCTGCTTTCATCGTAGAAAAAGATACTCATGGATTCTCCTTCGGAAAAAAAGAGAAGAAGATGGGAATTCGCGGTTCTGCGACAAGAGAACTGATTTTCAATGAGTGCAAAATTCCCAAAGACAACCTTTTGGGAAGAGAGGGTCAAGGATTTATAATTGCCTTGAAAACTTTCGACGTTTCTCGTCCGGGAGTTGGTGCTCAGGCTTTAGGGATTGCTGCTGGTGCTCTGGAAGATGCGATTAATTATTCACGGGAAAGAGTCCAGTTCGGACAGCCAATCTCTTCCTTTCAGGCAATCCAGCATCTTTTGGCTGATATGGCCACCGAAGTGGAGGCGTCTCGGGCATTAATCTATGCTACTGCCAGGATGATCGATAATGACCCGAAAATAAGAGTGACCAAAGAAGCGGCAATGTGTAAACTCCTGGCTTCGGATGTGGCTATGAAGGTTACCACTGACGCTGTTCAAGTTTACGGAGGGTATGGATATATGCGCGAGTATCCTATGGAGAAACGAATGCGCGATGCCAAAATCACCCAGATTTACGAAGGGACAAACCAGGTCATGAGAAACGAGATAGCGCTTGCCCTGATAAGGGAGGCGGCTAGAGCGAAGAAATGAATTTTATTGTCTGCATTAAACAGGTACCAGGAACTACAGAGGTAAAGATTGACCCTAAAACGAACACTTTGATTCGCGAGGGTGTGGAATCAATTGTAAACCCATTCGATAGCTATGCGATTGAGGAAGGACTGAGGCTCAAAGAGAGAATAGGGGGGAAGGTAACTGTAATTTCCATGGGACCTCCACAGGCTGAATCGGCGCTAAGAGAAGCTCTATCTATGGGATGCGACGAAGCCATTCTCCTTACTGACCCTGCCTTTGCGGGAAGTGATACCTTAGCCACTTCCTATACCCTGGCGTGCGGAATCAGGAAGACAGGAGAATTTGACTTAGTCATCTGTGGTAAACAGGCTATTGATGGAGATACAGCGCAGGTCGGTCCGGGGATTGCAGAAAAACTGGGAGTTCCTGCGATTACTTACGTAAAAAAGATAGAGGAAATAAATGAAACTCGTATAAAAATAGAAAGAATGATGGAAGAAGGGTATGAGGTAATTGAGACGGGACTTCCTGCTCTAATTACAGTAGTAAAGGAGATTAATGAGCCGAGGCTTCCCTCCTTAAAAGGAATGGTGCGGGCGAGAAAAGCGGAAATTCATATGTGGAAGGCATCCGATATTGCTTGCGAAAAGAGCAGGATTGGACAAGCCGGTTCTCCCACCATTGTCAACAGAATATTCTCTCCGCCTCCGCGCAAAGGAGGGGAGATACTAGTAGGAGACCCTGAAGAACAGGCGCAAAAATTGGTGGATAAGCTGCGCCAGGCAAAAGTGATCTAATTAAAAAAATTCTCTCTCCCCTCGGGGAGGGTAAGGGTGAGGGTATTCGGAGGAAATTTGGGTATCAAGATTCTCGAAGATAAATGTACAGGTTGTACGCTCTGCGTTAAGGCCTGTCCTTTCGGTATAATAAAAATAGTCTCCAGAGAAGAAGTAGGCAAGCCGCATCCCAAATATAAGAAAATTGCCGTAATCGGAGAAGGATGTAATCTTTGTGGAGCTTGTGTTGAGCCCTGTTCAGTTCAAGCCATATTGATTGAAAGGGAAGAAGCGAAACCTCGAGTAGACATCTCCCAGTATAAAGGCGTATGGGTTTTCGCTGAACAGAAGAAAGGGGAGATTCAGGGTGTTGCCTACGAACTTCTGGGAGAGGGAAGGAAGTTAGCCGACCAGTTAGGAGAGAAACTTTCCTGCGTATTGTTAGGAGAAGGAATGGATGAGGCGGCTAAAGAGCTTATAGTTTATGGCGCAGATAGGGTCTACCAGATTGAAGGCGCTATCCTGAAAAATTTTCAGGATGACCCCTACACTGATGTCCTTGCTGATCTAATCCAGAAGGAAAAACCGGAGATTGTTTTGATGGGCGCTACTGTAATTGGCCGTTCTTTTGCCTCACGTGTAGCAGCAAGGTTGGGCACAGGACTTACTGCCGACTGTACTGAGCTGGCGATAGACCTCAAAACCAGACAGCTTCTTCAGACAAGACCTGCCTTTGGAGGAAACATTATGGCCACTATTACCACGCCCCACAATCGCCCCCAAATGGCTACGGTTAGACACAAAGTGTTCAAAAAAGCAATAAAGCAGGGAAATCACCAGGGAAAGATTATAAAAGAGAGTGCAGAAGGGAAAAACCTTTCCTTGAGGACCAAACTCTTAGATATGGTTCAAGACCTGACCCAGAAGGTGAATCTCGCCGATGCCGATATCATTGTGTCCGGAGGACGCGGATTGGGAGGACCTGAAAATTTCCGCATTATTGAAGAATTGGCACGCACTTTAGGGGGCGCTGTTGGTGCCAGTCGAGCAGCAGTTGATGCTGGCTGGATGCCCTATTCGCATCAAGTAGGACAGACTGGTCGCACTGTCTGTCCCAAAATATATATTGCTTGTGGAATTTCCGGAGCCATTCAGCATCTGGTGGGTATGCAGTCTTCGGACATTATTGTGGCAATTAATAAGGACCTTAATGCTCCCATCTTCAAAGTTGCCACATATGGTATTGAAGGCGACCTTTTCCAGGTCATTCCGGCTCTAACCAAAAGGTTGAAAGAAGCTCTGGGTTGAAGTAGCTATTCTCTGAATTTACCCTCCTTTTTCCCGCCATTTTTTTCTTGATAATTTAAGACGATTTTGGTATATTAATATAATAATTATGTAGTGTAGGGCTTTACCCCGTTAGAAATTCCCTCAGGAGAATTTGTAACATCCATTTCTAACGGGGTTTATGCCCGTAATCTGTAATTTGAAATCTGAAATTTGAAAGGTACGTGTCCCCATAGACTGGAGATTCGATTGTATTTTAAGAGACTGGAGATATTCGGGTTTAAGTCTTTTGCTGATAAGATTACTGTAAATTTTGAACCGGGAATTACCTGTATCGTTGGTCCTAACGGCTGCGGAAAGACCAATATTGTTGATGCCATACGCTGGGTTCTGGGAGAACAGAGTGTCAAACAGCTTCGTGCTGGTAAGATGGAAGACATTATTTTTAATGGCTCCCGGACGCGTAAGCCTTTAGGATTAGCCGAGGTTTCCCTCAGTTTGGATAACTCACAAAATATCCTACCGATTGAATACCAGGAAGTCACCGTTACTCGCCGCCTGTTTCGTTCGGGAGAATCCGAATACTACATTAATAAAACTCCTTGTCGTCTCAAAGACATAACTGCATTATTCTTAGATACAGGGATGGGCACGGATACTTATTCTTTGATGGAAGAGAAGAAGATTAATTTCATCTTAAATAGTAAGCCGGAGGAGCGCCGAACGATATTTGAAGAGGTAGCGGGAGTAATGAAATACAAATGGAGAAGAGAAGAGGCGCTGCGCAGACTGGAGAGCACACAGGCAAATCTTATGAGATTGTCGGACATAATAGCTGAAGTAAAAAGACAAATCAGTTCACTCGACTATCAAGCAAGAAAAGCACGCCAGTACCAAAAATATAGAGAAGAACTCAAAGTTCTGGAAATAAGACGGCTGATGAAGAACTACACAAAAATAAAAGAAGAGTTTACGCAAGGAGAAGGAAATTTAAGCTCACTTTCCTCTGAGGAAGAGAGGTTAAGTAGTGAGTGTAGACAAAAAGAGGATTCGACTTTACAACTTCGACTCCAATTAAAGGAAAAAGAAGAAGAACTGACCAAAATTCAGAGAGAACTATTTTCCATCTCCAGTGAAATTAGCCGATTTGAGGACAGGCTTCTTTTGGGAAAAGAAAGAAAGGAAGAGATAGAAGGAGAGAAAGCACAACTAAGGGCACAGATAGAAGATAGTAAGAATAAAAATTTCCTGGTGGATGAAAAAATTTCACAAACAGAAAAAGAAAACGAAAAATTGACTAAACAACTTGCCCAGACCAGTGCGGCCTTTTCCTCCAAAGAAGAAATTCTTCGCTCACTTACAGAAAGAGTCGTCCATTTAAGTGCTTCTCTTGAGGAAAGAAAAGAAGCTCTGGTGGAACTGATGAATAAAACAGCTCAGGCCCGTAATCGGTTAATCAGTTTGGAATTGGATAGAAAGAGTCTACTTTCCCGAAAGGAGAAGTTGAATACTGAAGAGAGGCGTAGAGCGGAAGATAAAAAAATTCTGCAGGGCGAAATCTCCCACAAACAGGAGGAACTGAATAAGGAAAATGAGAAATTAGCAGAGATAAATGAGAAAAACGGTCTTTTAGTAAAGGAAAGAGAATCTCTTTTAGAAAGCCTTAAACAGGCAATAGATAAGGCGGGTGAGTTACAGCAAAGGTATAGTCTCAGGTTAGGCCTTCTTCAATCGTCAAGCGAGTTAAGCGGAAAAGAAGCCTTGGTAGAAGAAGTTTTGTCCAGAGGATTTCCCGGCGTATACGGGACTGTAGCCAGTTTAGTTAGTTTTCCTCCCGAGTATGGAGTGGTTCTGGAAAAGCTTCTTGGTGAACGCCTACAGTACCTTGTTTGTGAAGATACTGAGAGCGCGTTAGCAGTAATAGAATTTCTGAAAGAAGAGAAAAAAGGTTACCTTACCTTTCTTCCTATTAGGGACTTACCTGTATCGAATCCTGGCCCGGTAATTCCCCAGGACGTTGCAGGGATACCCTTGTTGGAAAAAGTGGGATACGAAAAAAAGTATCAGAAAGTCATGGAGTTTCTTCTGGGTAATATTTTCTTGGTGGAAAGTCTGGAGCAAATCGACCCAACGGAAATGAGAAATCGCCAGGAAGAAAAGGGTAAAAAGGAAATAATCTTTCTCACAAAAGAAGGAGATATCTTAACTTCTTCGGGGATTCTTTCTGGTGGCAGCCGGGAATTCCTGGAAGAGAATATTTCAATTCGCAATAAAAAAATTAAAGAATTAGAGAGAGAAATTTCTCAATTAAAAGAAAAACTGGACAAGACAATTGCGCAAAGAGCGAAAGTAGAAGACAAAATATCTGATGTAAATATCCAGATAGAGAAAAATAACGCGCTTTCTCAGAAAGCACAGATTATTATTGCCCAGCTGGGAGAGGTAATTTTGCAAAAGGAGGAACTTAAGAAACGACTCGATTCTGAAATCAATCTTCTCATTGATGAACAGAGTATCATAGATAAAGATATATCTACAGGGGCTTGCGACGTTGAACAGTTAACGAACGAGCAGAAGGCGGGAGAGGCATCCGAGAGAGAAATCCGGAAAATTATAGATGAATTGGAAGAGGACCATCATTCCGCGGCTGAACAGGAGAAAGAGGAAGGAGAAAAACTGATCGGGTTGAAAATACTCAAGACACAACTTGAGGAAAAAGAACACAATCTGCAATCTGAAAGGTCGCACCTGGAAAATGAGAGAGAGAGCCTGTTGAATCTGATAGACCAGAGGAAGGAAACATTGGCTAATCTGGAAGGCAAGGTAACCGGTATAGAGGAAGTAAAGCTTTCCGGAGAAAAAGGAATATCGTCTCTTTCCGAATCCAAAAATAGACTGGAAATAGAACTAAAAGGATTAGAAGAAGGGAAAGAGAAGATTAATCAAAGCTTGCAAGAAGAAGAGACTATTTTAGGACAGAAGAAGGGTGAGCTGTCGAGGATTCAAAGCGATTTGACGCAAGAAAAAATAAATAGTAACCGCTTGTCTCTGGAGCTGAACCAGATTAACGAAAAATTGACGGAAGAACACAATCTTTCCTTGGACGAAGCTCTAAAGGCGGTTTCCCAGGCTCCTGTTGATACTTCAGAGGATTACGCCAGGGAGATAGAGAAGTTGAAACACAGGATTGAAACAATGGGGCCGGTTAATCTTGCTGCTCCTGAAGAATATGAGACGCTAAATGAGCGTTACAAATTTCTCAAGAGCCAGGAAGAAGACCTGATTAAGTCATCGGAAGACCTGCGCCAGGTTATAAGCAGAATCGACGGGACTACGCGTGCAAATTTCAGGAAAACATTCACCAGCGTGCGCAATAATTTCCAGAAAGTATTTACCCAGCTCTTCGAAGGAGGGGAAGCTGACCTGGTGCTCACGAACGAAGCGGATTTGTTGGAAACAGGAGTCGATATTGTTGCGCAACCACCGGGCAAGAAACTGCAAAACATTTCTCTCTTATCAGGAGGAGAAAAAGCCCTGTGCGCCATCGCCCTTCTGTTTGCTATATTCATGGTTAAACCTTCACCATTTTGCGTCCTCGATGAGGTTGATGCTCCGCTGGATGATGCCAACTTGCAGAGGTTTACTATGCTATTAAAGGAATTTGTAAATAAAGCACAATTCATCATTGTAACCCACAACAAGAGGACCATGGAGATGTCCGATGTTCTTTACGGAATTACCATGGAAGAATTTGGCATCTCCAAACTTATCTCGGTAAGATTTCAAAAGCCTAGCCCCGCCTAAAAAATCTTTTCAAACATTGGTAGTGTAGGGGCTTGTCCCCGTAGGTTGGTAGTGTAGGGGCTTTATGCCCGTCCCGATAAATCGAGACGCCCATAAACCCCGTTAGAAATGGATGTTAGAAACCATTTCGGGGGAATTTCTAACGGGGTAAAGGGCTACACTACTTACAAATTATGAAAAAGGTAAAGATTTCGGATATATTCATTGACAATCTGGAATGGGATAAAATAGCAATCGTCGTAGAAAAATTTATTGGAAATCAAAAAGCAGAACAGATAATTACTGCCAATTCTTTGATGGTTAATTATGCGAAAAGAGATCCTGAATTGAAGAGGGCCTTCCTTAATGCGGGTCTCGTTCTTGCCGATAGCATAGGTATTGTCTGGGCATCAGAGTTTCTGGGCTATGGAAAACTTGCGCGTATCCCGGGCATAGAGCTAATGTTGAAGTTTTGTCAACTGGCAGCTTCCAAAAATTACTCAATATATTTGTTAGGCTCGCGGGAATCTATATTAAGGAAAGCAGGAGAAAATCTGAAGAAAAAATTTCCCGGGCTAAAAATTATGGGAATGCACCATGGATATTTTACACAGGGTGGTTGCAATAGAATCCTGAAAGAAGTCAATAATCTTAAACCCCACTTCTTATTTGTAGGAATTGGCACACCTTGGGGAGAAAAGTGGATTTATCAGAACCTCGAGGAACTAAACGTTCCTGTTTGTATGGGGATTGGCGGTAGTCTGGATGTGATTTCTGGAAGGTTGAGAAGAGCGCCCGCATGGCTTCGTCAGGGAGGATTTGAGTGGACTTACCGCTTGCTCCAGGAACCCTGGCGGGTTGTTCGCCTGCGCGGGTTATTAAGTTTTGTCTGGAAAGTAATGAAACAGAAATGGGGAAGGTAATCTATCAATATGAAATATGGCATCATTTCTGATATCCATAGTAATCTGGAAGCATTAAATACAATCCTGGATTACTTGAAACGCAAGGAAAAGATAGACAGATTTATCTGTTGTGGTGACATCGTTGGATATGGAGCAAAACCCAACGAGTGCACGGAAATTATTCGCGGGTTGAATAACTGCTACACGGTTGCCGGCAATCATGACTGGGGAGCTATAGGTTTAGAAGATACCAGTTTGTTTAACCCCGTTGCTTTGGAAGCAGTAGAATGGACAGGACGCCATTTAACCAAAGATAACCGAAATTACCTTAAAAACCTCGCTTCCGAAATAGAAGAAGATAATTTTCTACTCGTCCATGGAAGCCCCAGGGACCCCATTAATGAATATATCTTTGAAGAGAGAACCTTCTTAGCAAATCTTCCCCGGATAAAAAAGAATATCTGTTTTGTAGGACACACTCATGTTCCTCTATGTTTGTATGCCACACCATCACAAGAGATTAAGGGAATTCCGCTCGATGATGGCACGGTTTTGGAAATAAATCCCTCTTATAAATATCTTATAAATTGCGGAAGTATTGGCCAACCCAGGGATGGTGACCCCAGGGCTAGCTGTGGAATTTATGAGGAGGAGAAAAATATTATCAGAATAAAAAAGATAAAGTACGATATTACCAAAACTCAGGAAGAAATTATAAATGCAAAGCTTCCCTCAGCTCTTGCTCTGAGACTGGGCTACGGCAGATAATTGGAAAACTCCCTCTACCCTCTGGGGAGAGGGTAAGGGCGAGCGGAAAAATTACTTGACAAGAATTAAAATATTTGTTATTTTTATCAAAGAGTCTTCGGGATAGGGTGAAATTCCCAATCGGTGGTGAAAGTCCGCGACCCCTCCTGATAAAAATCGGGAGAGTTGAACTGTTGAAATTACAGTACCGACGGTGAAAGTCCGGACGGGAGAAGATTCCAGTTAGGGGTCCAATAATAAATAATGCAAAATCTCCCTCGCCTAAGTGAAGCGAGACGTCCCGAAGAAATATTCTTCGGGTTTTTTTTTATTCAGATGAAGATGAAGACTGAAAATGAATTACAGTTTATGCAGAGGGCGATAGCCCTTGCCAGAAAAGGCTCATTCAGGGTGAGTCCCAATCCTAAGGTTGGCTGTGTTCTGGTTAAGAAGGGTAAGGTCATTTCTCGTGGTAGTCATCGACATTTTGGGGGTCGCCACGCTGAGATTAATGCGTTGAGGGAGGCAGGGGTAAGAGCCAAAGGCTCTACGATGTATATCAATTTAGAACCGTGCTGCCATTATGGCAAGACGCCTCCCTGCACAGAAGCAATTAAAAAGGCAGGAGTTAAAAAGGTTGTTGTGGGAATGGTTGATCCCAATCCTCTGGTAAAGGGAAAAGGATTAAGGGAACTGAAAGCGAAAGGAATTAAGATAAAATTGGGAGTGTTAACAGAGAAATGCGCCAAACTGAATGAGCCCTACATAAAATATATCACCCGGAGAATACCTTTTGTAATTCTGAAATCGGCAATGTCTCTGGATGGGAAAATAGCTACACCAAAGGGGGACTCTAAATGGATTACCAGCGAAGCATCCCGGAAGTACGCCAAAGCGCTACGCAGCGAGGTGGATGCTATCCTGGTAGGAATAGATACTGTTTTAAAGGATAATCCTGGGCTTCTCAGTAGCAATTCTAAAAAGAGACCAACCAGGGTAATAGTTGATAGCCGCCTGAGAATTCCGTTAGATGCCAGGGTGCTCAATTCCCGGGCTCCCACCATAGTGGCCACCCGGAAGGGAGCGGATAAGAGGAAAATAGAGAATTTGCAAACCAGAGGTGTGGAAGTCCTCGAGGTACCGAGATGGAGAAAACATCCCCGGAGAGGTCTCGACCTGAAGTTTCTAATGAAACAATTGGCGAAAAGGGGTGTTACTTCTCTTCTCATCGAGGGTGGAGGTAAAGTCAATGCTTCAGCATTAGAGATGGGTTTAGTGGATAAGGTTCTCTTCTTCATTGCTCCCAAAATTATTGGTGGAGAGGATGCGATTACTCCGGTGGAAGGTGAAGGAATAGACAGGATTGGACAGGCAATAAAATTGAAAGATACCAGAATCAGGAGATTTGGCGAGGATCTTCTATTTGAAGGCTATATTTGAGGGGATGAACAGATGTTTACTGGAATAATTGAAAAGATGGGAAAAGTAGTAGAGAAGAATCCCAATAGAATTAATGTGGAAACGGAATGGAAAGATTTAAAAGTAGGCGAATCAATTTCTGTTAGCGGTGTCTGCCTTACAGTTGCCCAGAGCGAGAATTTCAGACCATCGGGAATATTCACTGCCGACCTTTCTCGTGAGACTCTGGAAAGCACAACGCTGGGCAGTTTGAGGGTTGGAAGCAGAGTAAATTTAGAGAGAGCATTGAAATTAGGAGAACGCCTGGGAGGACATTTCCTCAGCGGGCACGTGGATGGCCTGGGAAGGGTGAAAGCAATTGCCAGAGAAAAAGAGGGAAAGCTTTTCCAGATTACAACTTCTCTGGAAATTTTGAAATATATTGTTCCTAAAGGGTCAATCGGTGTGGATGGAATCAGTTTGACCGTAGTTCAAGTAATTAACGGTATAGGTTTCTCTGTTTCCATTATTCCCCACACCGAGAAGGTTACCAGTTTTGGTCTTCTTAAAGTCAACGATTCAGTAAATATTGAAGCGGATATGTTAGCAAGGTATGTTGAGAATCTAATCAACAAGAGAAAAGAGAAATCTGGTATAACCAGAGAATTTCTCTTGGAGAAGGGATTTCTATGAAGTTTAACACGATTCCGGAAACAATAGAATATATTAAAAAAGGTAGAATGGTCATTGTTATTGATGATAAGGAACGGGAGAACGAAGGTGACCTGGTCATGGCTGCGTCGAAAGTGACTCCTGAGGCAATAAATTTCATGGCCAAGTACGGTCGGGGATTAATTTGTCTGGCAATTGTCGGGGAAAGACTGGATAAGCTGGGAATAAAACCGATGGTGACCAATGGAGTAGAGTTACGTGAAGCAGCATTCACAGTTTCCGTTGATGCCCGGCAAGGGACCAGTACAGGAATTTCGGCTCATGACCGAGCGACTACGGTAAAAGCAGTGATTAATCCCAGAACCAAAACCTCCGACCTTTGCAGTCCCGGACATATCTTTCCTCTCCGCTATCGGGAAGGAGGTGTCTTGGTGCGTGCGGGTCATACTGAAGCAGCTGTAGACCTTGCAAAGATGGCAGGTTTATACCCTGCCGGAGTAATTTGTGAGATAATGCATGAAGACGGTAGAATGGCAAGGACACCAGAACTTTTCCGCTACGCTAAAAAATATAAGATGGCTATCGTTACTATCGCTGACTTGATTGAGTATCGCCGGCGGACGGAGAAATTCATAAAAAGAATAGCCACTGCCAAATTGCCTACAGAATTTGGCGAATTTATGATGATTCTCTATGAGTCCCTTCTGGACAGTGAGCACCATCTCGTTCTGGTAAAAGGAGAAGTAAAAGGCGAGAAAGACGTTCTGGTGAGAGTCCACTCCTCCTGTTTAACCGGGGATATTCTCCATTCCTTGCGTTGCGATTGCGGTTCCCAGTTACATCGTGCAATGGAAATAATTGAAAAGAAAGGTCAAGGGGTCATATTGTATATGCATCAGGAGGGCAGGGGTATTGGATTGGTCAACAAGGTGAAAGCGTACGAACTACAGGATAAAGGATTGGATACGGTAGAAGCCAACAAAGTTTTAGGTTTTGAACCAGATTTGAGAGATTATGGTATAGGTGCTCAGATACTTGCAGACTTGGGACTGTCCACCATAGCTCTTCTAACCAATAATCCTCGCAAGATTGTGGGAATAGAAGGTCATGGATTGAAAGTAACCAAAAGGATTCCCCTGGAAATAAGGCCCACCAGGGTAAACAAAAAGTATCTTCAGGTGAAGAAAAAGAAATTGGGCCACATGCTCGAAGTCTGAGATTGTAGCCGTCCCGATAAATCGGGGCTAATAGGAAGGCAAAGCTTACGCTTTGCTGCTACATGAAATGAAAGTAAGATAAAAAACAAAAGGAGGGAAAGATGGCTAAAGTGCATGCGGGAAAGATGTTGGCGAAAGGAAAGAATTTTGGAATTGTAGTTTCCAGGTTTAATGAGTTCATCAGCCAGAGACTACTGGACGGGGCTCTCGATGCTTTGAGAAGACATGATGCTGATGAAGACAGGATTGAAATTTTCTGGGTACCGGGTTCTTTTGAAATCCCTTGGGCAGCAAGAAAGATGGCATTGAGCAAGAAGTACGATGCGATACTGTGTCTGGGAGCAGTTATCAGAGGCGATACACCACATTTCGATTACATTGCCAGCGAGGTGGCTAAAGGCATAGCCCAGACTTCTCTTTCCACGGGTGTGCCCACTCTCTTCGGCATAATCACTGCCGATAATCTGGAACAAGCTATCGAGAGGGCGGGAGCGAAGGCAGGCAACAAAGGTGCCCAGGCAGCATTGAGTGCAATCGAATTGGTAAATTTGCTGCCTATGATGGAATAGAAAATAGGAAAATACGGAAAATAGAGCTGGTCTATTTTTTCATTTGAAGGGGACAAATATGGGACTACGTCGCTTATCCAGAGAGTATGCTCTGCAAATATTGTACGCTGTAGATGTTTGTAAATTAGAATCAGAAGACGCCCAGAAATCCTTCTGGAAAGACCGCAAATCTGGCAAAAAAGTTCTGGAGTTTGCCACAACTCTGGTGGAAGGGACATTAAAGAATTTGCCTCAAATCGATTCTTTAATTGTTAAGTACGCCCGCAACTGGGATCTACACAGGATGGCTTCAATTGACCGTAACATTCTTCGCCAGGCGACCTTCGAAATTCTTTATCTTCTCGACATACCAATCAATGTGATAATCAACGAAGCAGTGGAACTGGCAAAAAAATATTCCACTGAAGAATCGGGGAAGTTTGTTAACGGGATTTTGGACAAGATAAAAGAAGCCCGCAGTGTGAAAGATGCGAAGGAGTGAGATTATGGCGAAACTTGAGGAAGTCAAGAGAAAAGTGGAAAAATTGAGAGAAGAAATTCGCCACCACGATTACCGTTATTATGTTCTTAACCAACCCGAGATTTCAGACAAAGAGTATGATGATTTAGTAAAAAAATTAAAACAGTTAGAGAAGCAACATCCCCAGCTCATTACTCCCGATTCACCCACCCAGAGAGTAGGAGAGAAGCCACTTATAGGTTTCAAAACAGTCAAGCACCGCGTTGCCATGCTTTCTCTCGATAATACCTATTCTTCTGAAGAGATAGAAGAATGGGATAAGAGAGTTCACAAAGGATTGCCCGGCGGAAAGGCAGAATACGTTGTGGAATTGAAAATAGACGGCGTAGGCGTATCGTTGACATACGAAAAAGGCGTTTTCCTTGTGGGCGCCACGCGGGGCGATGGTATTACTGGTGATGATATTACGCAAAACCTCAAAACTATAAAATCTATACCGTTGAGATTTCTCACTACCGGGAGTTCACAATTGCCGGATGTGATTGAAGTGCGGGGAGAAGTATTTATGGAGAAGGCTGACTTCGAGAAATTAAATGCGGAAAAGAAGAAAAAAGATGAAGCTCTTTTCGCCAATCCCCGCAATGCTGCTGCTGGCTCTCTAAAACTTCTCGACTCGCAGCTCACAGCTGGAAGGAAACTGAACTGCTTCATCCATTCCTTTGGCACGCTGGAAGGAGGAAAAGTTTATAAGACCCATTGGGAGTTTCTGCAATCTGCAAAAAGACTGGGACTCAGGGTTAACCCACAGATTAAACTGTGTAAGAACATTAATGAAGTAATCAGTTACTGTGAAAATTGGGATAATAAGAGAGGAAGATTGGGTTACGAAATTGACGGGATGGTTATCAAAGTGAATTCTTTAGCCCAGCAGAAAAGATTGGGTTATACAATGAAGAGCCCCCGCTGGGCGATAGCCTACAAATTTCCTGCCCAGCAGGCGACAACTAATCTTAAGGATATAATCCTTCAGGTCGGCAGAACTGGTGTCATAACTCCCGTGGCTATGCTTGAACCAGTAGAGTGTGGGGGAGTGACCATAAGCAGAGCCACTCTGCATAATTTTGATGAGATAAAAAGGCTCGACGTGCGAATCGGAGACAGGGTTATTGTGGAGAGGGCGGGAGAAGTTATTCCCAAAATTGTCAAGGTAGTAGAATCTGTAAGAAAAGGCAGAAGGGAAATTTTCAAGGTGCCGGAGAAGTGTCCTGAGTGTGGAGGAAGAATAACAAAAGAGAAAGAAGAGGAAGTTGCCTACCGCTGCATCAATCCCTCCTGTCCGGCACAATTAGAGAGAGGTCTGGTCCACTTTGCTTCCCGGAATGCTATGGACATTGAAGGTTTTGGTGAAGCAGTAGTGGAGCAGGTGGCGAAAAATGGACTGGTTAAAGATTTTGCTGGCATCTATTCGCTGGGAAAAGAGAACCTCTTGAGGCTGGAACTATTTGCTGAAAAGAGAGCGCAGAATCTACTGGATGCCATAGAAAAAAGCAAGGAAAGACCTCTGGCTCGGCTGCTGTTTGCTTTAGGTATTCGTCATGTAGGAGAGAAGGCAGCGGAAACTCTGGCTGAGGAATTTGGCTCTCTTGATGCATTGATGGAGGCAAAAGAAGAGGAACTGGAGAGGATTCCAGAAGTAGGACCAGCCCTTGCTGGAAGTGTGAGAGAGTTTTTTAAACAAAAGGAGATAAGAATACTTATTGAAAAGCTTAGGAAGGCAGGACTGAAGCTGGAGCAGGAAAGAGTGAAGAAAGGTCCTCAAATTCTAACAGGGAAGACCTTTGTATTTACAGGAGAGCTAAAGGGATACTCCCGGTCAGAGGCGGAAAAGTTGGTGAAGAATCTGGGAGGAAAAGCAAGTTCTTCGGTGAGCGAGCAGACTTCTTATGTAGTTGTTGGTGAAAGTCCCGGGTCAAAGTATGGAAAAGCTAAGGCACTCGGCGTCCCCATACTTTCCGAAGAAGAATTTGAGAAATTAATCAAAAAAGGAAAATAATGTAGTGTAGGGTTTTATCCCCGTAGAAAAATGGATCCAAAATTACCCAAGAAAATCCGCCTCGACCCAAGTCTATACTGTAAACCAGGCTGGGCTTATTCAATTTCAGTCATTGCTAATTTCAAAAGACAATATTTCTTAAGACATGAACTCAATGTGGAAATTATAGAATGTCTCAAAAATCAAAGGAATAAATTGGGATGCAAAGTTTTTGTCTATTGCTTTATGCCGGATCATTTACATTTCCTTTGTAGTGTAGGGGTTTATCCCCGTAAGGATTACGCCCATAAAGGGCTACACTACATTGATACAGTACCTTCTATAATAGATTTTGTTAATCAAGTTAAAGGTAAATCTACAACCATAGCTTGGAAATACGGTATCAAAGGAAATCTCTGGCAGAAAAGATGGTATGATCATATTCTAAGAAAGGATGAAGATGTCCGCAAAATAGGTGAATATATATTGCAGAATCCTGTAAGAAGAGGACTTGTTGAGCACGGGTATGAATATCCTTATTGTGGTTATCTTGATGAATTTGATCTTTAATTACTTGTAGTGTAGGGCTTTATGCCCGTAGCGATTTTTGTAGTGTAGGGCTTTATGCCCGTAGTGATTTTGTAGTGTAGGGGTTTATCCCCGTAATGAATACGCCCATAAAGGGCTACACTACCAACAAATTTTGGAAGGGGAAATAATTGTCT
>CAYOFG010000006.1:63404-65268 GCA_964403285.1 uncultured Clostridia bacterium
TACGCCCATAAAGGGCTACACTACCAACAAATTTTGGAAGGGGAAATAATTGTCTAAAGTCTATTTAATTGATTTCAAATCCTTGGGCAAGTTTAAGAAACTACTCTTACAGGCTGGTTTAGATAGAGTAGTTTCAAAAAATGACATAGTGGCTATCAAGCTCCACTTTGGAGAAGAAGGGAACAGGGGATATGTAAAGCCAGAATATGTTCGCCCGATTATCAACGAGGTGAAAGCTTTAAAAGGTCGACCATTTTTGACCGATTCCAATACTATATATGTTGGGGAGAGGTCTGATGCCTTAAGACATCAGGCTATTGCCAGAACTCATGGTTTTAGTTTAGAAAATTGCGGAGCTCCTGTAATAATCGCCGATGGCTTGAGAGGAAATAACTTTGTGGAAGTAGAAATAGAACAGAAACATTTTAGAAGAGTAAAAGTTGCTGGCGCTATCTATGACGCTGATAATTTAATTTTCGTTACGCACTTCACGGGACATGATTTGGGTGGTTTCGGAGGAGCTCTCAAAAACATTGGAATGGGCGGTGCTTCCCGCACCGGTAAATATGAGATACACGAAGCAGTTGTTCCCAGGATAAAACTGGGTAATTGCACCGGATGCGAAGTTTGCGTTAAGTGGTGCCCCGCAGGAGCTATTAACATAGTAAATAAGAAAGTTAAAATAGATAATGATAAATGCATAGGTTGTGGGGAATGTATCCTTTATTGCAATTTTGGCGCTCTCTCTATCGAATGGAGCGATTTAACGGAAAGTGAGCAGGAGAAACTGATAGAGTATGCCTATGGAGTGTTGAAGAATAAGAAGGCTCTGTTCATTAATTTTCTCAATTTCATTACTAAGTTATGTGATTGCTGTGCCACCACCGCAAGCCCTGTTGTTCCGGACATTGGCATATTAGCCTCTTCTGACCCGGTAGCAATTGATGAAGCGTCGGTGAATTTGGTTAACGAGGTGGGTAAGAGAGATGTATTTCGCCAGCTCTATCCCGGAACAGATTGGGAATTTCAGCTCAATTACGCTCAGAAGTTGGGTATGGGATCCAGAAATTATGAGTTGGTGAGGATATAGGCGGAAAGCGAGCCATGAAATTCTTAGTAGATTTTATGCTTGGCAGGCTTTGCAAATGGCTGAGGTTACTCGGTTACGATGCCTCCTATTTTGTATCTGAGAAGAAGAGTGATCTGATATATCAAAGCCTGAAAGAAGGAAGGATAATACTGACCCGGGACCACCAATTAAGCAAGAAGAAAGCAATAAAGTTAGTTATAATTAATAGCGATTTGCTGGAAGAGCAATTGGAACAGGTTTTTTCTGAACTGAATATTAAAGTAGACCCCGACGAGATATTTACCAGGTGCTTAGTGTGCAATGACATTCTTCAGGAAGTAGAAAAAGAAAAGGTTAAAGATAGAGTCCCCAATTACGTTTTTCAGACAAAGAATGAATTTTCTTTCTGTGCAAATTGTCAGAAGATATACTGGAAGGGAACCCACTGGGACTTGGCACATCAACTTCTCAAAAAACTAAAAGGCACGAAAGAGTAATGAACAAAAATCCCCTCTCCCCTGGGGGAGAGGGTGAGGGGGAGAGGAGATAGTTTATGGGATACGAAGCTGCTATTTCAAAAGCGTGGGCAGAATTGGAAAATCTTACCCAGGAAAAAAGTCATACTGTCCGTTTTCTGGACGATGAATACAGGATTGATTTAGAGAAAAAAACCATTTTATCTATATCCGCCAATGCTCCCCCAAAGACTCACATCAGTATTCTGCTGTTGCATTATCTTTCCCGCAGACTAAAAGGCCTTCCTCAACCAACAGGAGAATGGATTTCCTTTAAGCA
>CAYOFG010000006.1:65368-67091 GCA_964403285.1 uncultured Clostridia bacterium
GCAGTGATTACAGCCGAAGTCGTAGCCTCTACGATTTGAAGACTATGAAAATAACCAAAATTGAAAAGCAGAAACGTCGACAAGATTTATTTTCCTTATTTCTTGACGGAAAATATGCGTTCCATTTGCATAAAGATGTGCTTTCCGACTTGAAATGGAAAATAGGGCAGGAAGTCGACCAACAGGAGATAAAAAGAGTCACTTACCTGGAACAACTCAAAGAAGCTCGCGATTATGCATTTCTTCTCTTATCCTATCGCGCCCGGGGCTGTCAGGAAATCACAGGGAGACTTCTCAAGAAAGGCTACGAGAGAAAGATAGCCGAGGAGGTGGTTGAGGAATTAAAACGTCTCCATTATCTGGATGACCGCGCTTTTGCCATAGAATGGGTGGAGATGAGACTGAGAGGGAAGAGAGGAAAGAGACTAATACGTCAGGAACTCTTGAAAAAGGGAATAGAAAAAGAGATAATCGACGATTCCATAGATGAAGGCCTTAAGAAAATTGGACCGACTGAAGATGAGTTGGCCTGGCAAGCAATTGAAAAGAGGATTCCCCGGTATCAGAAATTGGAAAAGTCGAAAGCCTACCGCAGAATAAAAGATTTCTTAATTCGTCGGGGATTTTCCCTTGAGACTACTGAAAATACCCTGGATAAATTTTTTCAGGATTACGGAAAAGATTCTGAATAGAGTAACAGTATGAAAAAGTTTATAAGCGGTCTGGGAATTAACATCCTTCTTCTGGGAATAATCAGTCTCTTAACCGATGTCTCCAGCGAAATGATGCTGGCTATCCTTCCTCTTTTTATTGCTTCTCTGGGCGGAGCGGGAATAGCCATTGGTCTTATTGGCGGTATAGGTGACAGCGTAGCCTCCTTGCTTAAAGTCTTTTCCGGATACTGGTCAGATAGATTGGGAAAGAGGAAACCTTTCGTTTTTTTTGGCTATTCCATCTCCTCGGTGGCAAAACTTTTCTTTCCTTTTATTACCAGCTGGACGCAACTTCTAATCTTAAGACCAATAGAAAGAGTGGGAAAAGGCGTACGCGATGCCCCTCGTGATGCCTTAATTGCTGCCTCGTCTAAAGTAGAAGTTAGAGGAAAAGCATTTGGATTCCATCGTGCAATGGACTCTTCTGGCGCTTTTTTGGGAGCCCTTTTAGCCTTTATTCTCTTTTGGTTTCTAAAATTTGAATTTAAGCCCATACTTTTTATTTCGGCTTTAATCAGTTTTTTAGCCCTACTTCCTTTTGTCTGGGTTAAAGAAACAGCGGTTACCGACCAGAACAAAAGGGAAAATTCATTCAGAATAAACCTCAAGAATCTCCCCACGTCCTTTAGAAGATACCTTAGGGTTACGGTTGTCTTCGCTTTGGGAAACTTTACCTATATGTTCTTTATTCTCAGAGCCAGGGATGTTTTTCAACCTCTCTTTTCTTCCAGGTTAGCTATTGCTATTCCCATCCTGCTATATTGCTGGTTCAACATCGTCTATGCTCTATTTTCTCTACCGGGAGGGATACTCTCGGATAGAATTGGCCAAAGGAGAACTTTGAGGATTGGTTATTTCGCGCACGTTCTCTCGTGTCTCGGATTTGCGTTCCTGGGAACACTCGCCTCTTTCATTATACTGTTTGCCGTTTACGGGTTCTCTTTCGCGCTGGTGGAAGGGAATCAGCGGGCATTCGCTTCAGTCTTTGTGGGAGAAAATCTACGAGGAAC
>CAYOFG010000007.1:0-2705 GCA_964403285.1 uncultured Clostridia bacterium
CCTGTAGATTTCATCTCCGGGCCCAGGATTGCATCTGCCCCGGGGAACCTTATAAAAGGAAATACAGACTCTTTTACTGCTACATGATTGATTTCCTTTTCCCTGGTGAATCCTAACTCTTGCAGGGTCTTTCCCAACATTATCTTGGTTGCCAGCTTTGCCAGAGGAACCCCTATAGCCTTGCTCACAAAGGGAATCGTTCTACTTGCCCTGGGATTTACCTCCAGGACATAGACTACATTATTCTTGACAGCGTACTGGATATTTAAAAGTCCCTTGACATTCAATCCCTTGGCCAAAACGTAGGTATTTTTCTTTATAATTTCTATTATGTCTTCTCCTAAAGTATAAGGCGGAATAACCATTGCACTATCGCCGGAATGGATGCCCGCCATTTCAATGTGCTCCATAATCCCACCTATCACGCAATTCCTACCATCGGCTATTGCATCCACATCAACTTCTATAGCATCTTCTAAGAATTTGTCGATGAGAATCGGACGTTCAGGAGATGCCTCTACTGCTTTTTTCATAAAATTGCTTAAACCTTCCTCGTCATAGACTATCTCCATTGCTCTACCGCCGAGAACATAGGAAGGCCTTACCACTACTGGATATCCTATCTTGTTAGCAACTTTCCTTGCTCCTTCGAATGAGGTAGCTGTGCCGTTATCAGGCTGGATGAGTTTCAATTTTTTAATCATCTGCTGAAACTTTTTTCTATCCTCTGCCCGGTCTATAGAATCGGGGCTGGTTCCTAAAATTTTCACTCCCGCCTTGGCCAATGGCACAGATATGTTCAGAGGAGTCTGTCCTCCAAACTGAACTATCACCCCGATGGGTTTTTCAATATCCACGATATTCAATACATCCTCAACTGTCAAAGGCTCAAAATACAATTTGTCCGAAGTATCGTAATCAGTGGAGACAGTCTCGGGATTGCAATTTACCATAATACTTTCAATTCCCTCTTCTTTCAAAGCGTACGATGCGTGACAACAACAGTAGTCAAACTCTATACCCTGCCCGATTCTATTAGGTCCCCCTCCCAGGATAAGAACCTTCCTGTTCCCTGATGGCTGGCTTTCATCCTCGGTCTCATATGTGGAATAATAGTAAGGTTTCTCCGCTTTAAATTCTCCTCCGCAGGTATCTACTAATTTATAAACCGTTTTTATATTACATTTTTTTCTATAGGACCGCACTCTTTTCTCTGTGGAATTCAGAAGATAGGCAAGCTGTATATCTGAGAAGCCATTTTTTTTCGCTTCCTTAAGTAAATCTAGTGGGATTTTGATCTTGCTTTTTGTATTTTTAACCCTATATTTCTTTATCTCTTTTTCCATCTCTACAATCTGTTTCATATTGTCTATAAACCACCTATCAATTTTTGATAACTCGTAAATCTCATCAACAGCCAGCCCCAGTTTAAGACCATACCTGATAAAAAATAGCCTCTCATCATTGGGAATTCTTATTTTTTCTTTTACCTCCTTAATCAAATCTTCTGTTTTTGATTTTAATGCTTCATCGGTGATTTTGTCTTTGCCATCCGAACCCAACCCGAATCTCCCCGTCTCCGTAGACCTTATTCCTTTCTGGAGTGCTTCTTTAAAATTTCTGCCGATAGACATCGCCTCGCCAACTGCTTTCATAGATGTATTTATGACTCTTTCCACCTGCGGAAATTTCTCAAAAGTAAATCTACAAATTTTAAATACACAATAATCGACTGTTGGTTCAAAAAATGATGTTGTCTTACCTGTAATCTGATTGAGAACCTCGGGAAGAGTTAAGCCCACAGCCAATTTTGTAGCCACCCGGGCAATGGGAAAACCGGTAGCTTTAGAAGCCAGGGCTGAACTCCGGGAAAGTCTGGGATTGACTTCAATAATCACAATATGTCCATTATCCGGGTTCTGGGCAAACTGAATATTTGCCCCTCCCCCGGTTATGCCCACCTTTCTTATAATCTTTTTGGATAGATTCACAAACTGTGCATATTCCTCTCCCGTCAGGCTCTGGGATGGTGCAACCACAATACTATCCCCTGTGTGTACACCCATGGCGTCAACATTCTCCATTGAAGTAATCATAATAACATTGTCCACGCAGTCCCTCATCACTTCATACTCAATCTCTTTCCACCCCGCCACAGACTGCTCCACCAATACCTGTCCCACAGGACTTATCTCCAGGCCTTTTGTTAGATACTCTTCCAGTTCCTCCTTGTTATAAGCAGTGGAACCACCGCTGCCTCCTAAACAATACGCCGGTCTCAAAATCAATGGGAATCCTATCTCAAGCCCTATTCTCATGCCTTCTTCCAGATTTGTAGCAATTCCACTTTGGGGAACGTCTATACCTATCTCTTGCATTGCCTTCTTGAAGAGTTCTCTATCCTCAGCCCGGGAAATCGCTTCAACATTTGCTCCAATCGATTCCACACCATACTTTTCCAGCACACCCTCTTTCATTAAAAAATATGCCAGGTTCAACCCTGTCTGGCCACCCAATGTGGGCAGGATAGCATCGGGCCTTTCCTTTTTTATTATCTCCGTAACTGCCTCTACTGTCAGTGGCTCGATATATGTCACATCTGCCATACCCGGGTCGGTCATAATGGTAGCAGGATTGCTATTTACAAGTATTGTAAAGTAACCCTCTTCTTTCAAAGCCTTACAGGCCTGAGAACCAGAATAGTC
>CAYOFG010000007.1:2805-6111 GCA_964403285.1 uncultured Clostridia bacterium
TTGTAAAGTAACCCTCTTCTTTCAAAGCCTTACAGGCCTGAGAACCAGAATAGTCAAATTCACAAGCCTGTCCAATGACAATAGGGCCAGAACCAATGATTAATATCTTATTTATATCTTTTCGCTTGGGCATGTTAAGTTCCCCGTTTCATCAACTCTAAAAATCTTTTGAATACTCCATTTATCTCATCAAATCCAGGACTAACCGGATAATATTGGGTAGAAATAAACTTCAGAGTTCCACTTTCCATCTCCTCAATTGAGTCGTCGTTGACATTGCGCAGGGTAATCTCAATGTCGTCCCTATCCTTTATTGACTCCTCATCCACAACAAATGAATGGTTCTGTACCGTGATATCACCTTTATAGGAAGAAGAAGACTTCACTGGATAATTTACACCGCGATGACCTATTTTCAGTTTCCTTAGTCTACCTCCCAGGGCAAGAGAGATAATCTCATGTCCGGAAGAGATACCCAGGAGAGGAATTTTGCCCAGTACTGTCTTAACTACCTCCACAATTTTAGAAATTGCTCCATCTTCTTCCGGTCCATTAGAAATAATCAAGCCATCAGTATTCAATCCCAGAATCTTCTCTGCACCAGTATTATAGGGCAATAGCGTAAGATTACATCCCAGAGTCTTTAATTGTTCAAGAAAACTATTCAACATACCCAAATCTAATATAGCTATCTTTGGCCCCGAAGGTTTGCCCTTTATTTCTGTAATCTTTTTTACAGAGATATTTCTTATAAAATCCTTTTTCATATTTTTTTTATAATCTTTTACCTTTTTAACTAACTGACCAATCTTTACCTCCTTGCCAGGCAGCGGCACTACAGTGGAGACTATTCCCAGCATCTCTCCCCCATCTCTAATTCTGACAGCCAGTGTCCTTGTATCCACCTCGCTAATGGCAACCAGATCTTCCTTCTTAAGGAAATTATTGAAACTGTCCTCTGCCTGCCAGTTGGAATAGATTCTACTTTCCTCTTTTATGACCAATGCCTCTATCCAGCATCTCTTAGAATCATAAAATTTCCTGGCTACACCATAGTTTCCTATCAAAGGATAGGTGAAAATCAGAATCTTGCCCGCATTTGCCGGGTCGGTCATAACCTCCTGGTAACCAACAACAGCAGTGTTCAGAATTACTTCTCCTATTCTTTCGCCGGCTTTCCCTATGGAGATGCCATCAAAATAGCTGCCATCCTCCAGGACTAATACTCCTCTCATATGCTTCTCCTATCGGCTCTCGTAGTATCGTCAAAAACTGAAACAACTATTAATAGAATATTTTGTAGTGTAGGGGCTTGTCCCCGTCCCGATAAATCGGGACGCCCATAAACCCCGTTAGAAATGGATGTTAGGAACCACTTCGGGGGAATTTCTAACGGGGTAAAGGGCTACACTACAATAAATTTTTGTTAATTTATCAAAGTTCAAAAATTTCCACCGTCATTATGCTCCTGAAGAGGCTATACAGAATAGAGAATCAGGACGCCAATGGCTATAGCGAAAAGTGCAATAAGACGGAGAACCGGAAGTGACCTTCCCTGCGACCACCTGAGCATACTCTTTATTCTTTCCAGTCCGAGGATAAAAATGGCAATGCCCTTTAAGAGAGCCAATATGCCAATCGTAACTATAACCCAAACTACCCTGCTCTGGGGAGCGGCCAATAAAAAGAGAATGCCAACGAGAATTCGCAGAGCACCCATCATGTAGGGCCTTACCCCTTTTTCACAAAAGACCATCCACTGTCTCATCCTCTTTGGACTCAAAAGAAAAACAATCCCAATAGCCATTAAAATCATACCCACAAGCTTTACTAAAAACATAACTGACCTCCTTTTACCAAAGCGGTAGAATGAAGAAGAACCTGAGCAAACCCGAATTATTATAACATCTTTATAGTCGGTTGGCAATATTTTTCTGAAACGGAATATGCCTCTTTTCAGAAGATGGCAGGTTTTTAAGCAGTCGTTTTTCAGAAGGGCTCGCTGAGTAGACCATACAGTTCCGGTCGGCGGTCCCTGAAGATGGGAGAGACGGCTCTCATTTCCAGTAAGTGGTCATTACTGAATTCCACAAAAAGAACTTCTTCTTCCCCTTCCTTCTCTGCATAGGCAAGAATCTTTCCGTCAGGTCCGGCTATGGCGCTGTGTCCATCGAAATCGTGTCCATCATATTTACCTACGGGATTGCATGCCATTGCATAGACCCTGTTTGATATTGCATGCATCATAGAGAAACAACGGAACCGAGTTGGTATATAGGTCACTCTCTTGTGGGGAGAAGTTGGTTTCCCCCACGAATAACTGGAGCAGAGAATCTCCATACCTTTTAGAGCCAGTATTCGTGGCAGTTCAGGAAACAGGTTGTCCCAGCAAACGCTCATTCCGATGTTACCTATATCCGTCTGGTAAACTTCTAATGTACTACCTGGATAGAAGTAATGTTTTTCCTCATCAGGAATATGTAATTTGTGATGGATGCCCAGTACCTCTCCCCGGGGCCCAATCAGAACCGACGAATTGTATACGCTGCCTGGTATCTTGGGATGAAGCTGGGCTAATCCTACCACAATATGGGTTTTGTGTTTTTTAGCCAGCTTAGCGAGAATGTTGGTGGTGTACCCGGGAATCGTTTCTGCACACTTCAAAAACTCCCTGCCAAAATCCTGGTCCATGGACTGAACATACCCTGTGTTGGCAAGTTCAGGAAAAAGTATTAGCTCCGCTTCCTCATTATCAAAAATATTCTCAATAAATTCCTCCATTCGGGAAGCGTTCTTCTCTGGCTGGAGACTGGTCACTTCCATTTGTACCAGGGCTGTTTTAACTTTATCTTTCATTTTGATTACCTCTTTATCATCTATGTCGAGCTAAATATCTGAAAGCGCTAAGCGCCGCTTTAGCTCCTTCTCCTGCTGCTATTACGATCTGTTTTTCCGGCACGTCAGTAACATCACCGGCAGCAAAGATGCCCGGAATATTGGTTTCGTTGTAAGAGTTTACCTTGATTTCATCCCGTTCATTCTTTTCCAAATCTTGGGCAAACTCAGAATTGGGAATAAGGCCGATTTCCACAAAAACTCCCTCCACAGCCAGGGTCTCTTCCTTATCCTCTCTTCTTATCTTGATTCCACTAACCATCCTCTCTCCCAGAACAGCAATTACCTGGGTGCTGTTCAGGATACTTACTTTATTACTTTCACGGACTTTCTCTCTCATTACTAAATCTCCCGTGAGGTCCGGGGTGATATTGATAAGATAGATATGTTTGGCTATCCGAATCAATTGCA
>CAYOFG010000007.1:6211-11163 GCA_964403285.1 uncultured Clostridia bacterium
AGGTCCGGGGTGATATTGATAAGATAGATATGTTTGGCTATCCGAATCAATTGCAGGGTTGCGTCCAGAGCAGAGTTTCCTCCTCCGACCACCGCTACGTCCTTTCCCGCAAATAGAGGTCCATCGCAAGTAGCACAGTAAGTGAGCCCTCTATTTTTGAATTCTCTCTCCCCGGGCACGCCCAGTTCCCTCGACCTTTTGCCAGAGGCGATTATCGCTGTTTTTCCTTCGTAGGTCCCTTTATCGGTCTTAACCCGGATTCCTTCATTCTTTTTCTTTATTTCTAATACTTGTTCATTTTCTCTCAATTCAATCCCGTATTTGCGCATATGTTCCTCAAACTTCCCCGCCAGCTCAGGGCCGGTAATGAATTGATAGCCAGTGTAATTTTCTATATCTCCACTCCACGCCGCCTGTCCCCCGATATCTCTGGTAATAACCAGAAGGCCCATTTTCTTTCGCGCGGCGTAGACACTGGCTGTTATACCTGCTGGCCCTGCCCCAATAATGATTAAATCGAACATCTTTACCCCGTTAGAGATAGGAAACGCTTCAAGCGATTCCTAAGATAACGTTTCCCCATCCCTGACTTTAAATAGTTTTCTCTGGCCTTGGCATCTTGTTCATTAAGACACGCTTCGTAGTATATCAATTCAAAGGGACCTCTGCCTTTTGTCGAAAACACTCTATCCTTATTATGCTCATTGAAGCGTTTCCTTAAATCTCTGGTGAACCCTGTATACCATTCACCGTCTTTTTTACTTTTTATTATGTAGATATAAAACATTTTGGCAGGATCTCTAACGGGGTTATAACCCCAATGCTTTTCTTATCTTTTCCTTGTCGAATCCCACTATAATTTCGCCTTCAATGTCTATTACTGGTACAGCCATCTGCCCCGATTTCTTAATCATCTCTTGTACTTTTGTCTGGTCAGTGGAAACATCGATATCCTCAAAATCGATATTGTTCTCCTTTAAGAACTTCTTGGCCATCATGCAAAATGGACAGGCAAGGGTGCTATAGATCATAACTTTCTTATCCACGATACTGACCTCCTTTAGATTACAAGCTTTCTTTTAGCTCGGACAACTGTCTCAGATGGTCTTGTTCTTGGGAGATTAGTTTATCTACTATTTTATGGTCGTATTCTGGCACTATCCTTTTCATTCCTGTATAGAAAATAATCGAATCTTTCTCAAATCTTATGCCCAGTTCAATAGCCTCTTTATCCCCTTTTACATCTTTGGCTACCTTTCTACCTTTATCTTTCTGGGTAAATATATAATCTTTAGCTAAAGCATTCATATATGCAAAATATTCTCCCGGATACGACTCTGGCGGCTCGTATTTGTGCACCGAATCCAATATCTTGCTAAAAACCTCTATGTGCTTTTCTTCTTCGCCTGCCAGATATTTGAACTTCTCTTTAGCCTTTTGATTCTTTGATTTGCCAACCAATGCATTGTAAAAATCTCTACCATTCTTCTCAATCTGAATGCCCAATTCCACTATCTCACTTCCTGAAAATATGTTTACCACATTACTCCTCCTTTCTTAAAATTAGTTTAACCAAGAGCAATTCTTTGCCCCACTTCAAATGCCTTTTTTAAAACTTCCGGATATTTCAATATGTCTCCTTTTTCATCAACGCCTGAACAAAAAAGCTCTTCTTCATAATCCACACTAATTGTAGCAAATAGATTTTTTACGATCGATTTCGCATTATCAAAAAAATCTTTCCTGGTACTTCCCTCTACAGAAATAAAACCACCTTTTCTTTTCCTTTTAAAGATATCTTTTTTTAGTATATATTTTGCTCTCCAGGCACACTGGAAACGGTCTATCATCATCTTCGTCTGGGCGCTGAGGCTTCCAAAAAAAATTGGCGAGGCCAGAATTATCCTGTCCGCCTCTTCTATCTTTTTGTAGAGGGGCTGCATATCATCTTCTATTATGCAGGAGCCGTCATCCCTTAAATTTTCGCATTCCTGACAGGGAGAAAATTTAAGGTTATTCAAGACAACCTTTTCTGTTCTGGCTCCTTTACTTCTGGCTCCCTCAAGGACCTTATCCAGGAGAATATCTGTGTTCCCGCCTATCCTGGGACTGCCATTTATCCCCAAAACTCTCACTTGTTAACCTTCTATCTTTTCCATGGGTTGCCCGCAACAGACAAGTTCACCGCCACCTACTTTTGTTACAGAGACTTCATTACCACATATATTGCATCTGTACTCTTCGCCTACGCTTTCTACTGGCATAGCCACCTCCTCTCATCTCTCTTTTGGGAAGGACCCCCACCTGTTCTTAATGGATTATTTTCTTTAAATCGATTATATCGTCTATAATAAAGTCTGGTTTTGCTTTGATTATATCTTCTTTCTTGCCTATTCCGTAAGTAACTCCGCAGGTGATTATACCAGCTCTCTTGCCCGCTACTATATCTATATCCATATCACCAACTATTATGGCTTTCTCTTTGTCTGCATTAAGCCTCCCCATAGACCTGTCCAGGGGACAGGAAGAAGGTTTCATACATCCTATGTCATCTCCACCTACAATATCTTCAAAATAATCACGTATACCTAACTTATTTAGTGCACTTAAAGCGAATTCATAATTTCTATTAGTTACAATTGCCTTTCTCTTATTCTTGAAATATTCTAAGATTTCCTTCACGTTTGGATAGAGAACAGTATTATCTGTAGAATGTTTTCTATAATATTCTATAAATATAGATAGGGCTCTCTCAAGAAGAGATTCCCGTCCGTTACCCAATGACCCTTTTATCAAATCCTGTATCCCTTTGCCTATATAAGAACTTATCTCTGATATACTTTTCTCCTTGAGGCCAATTTTTTTCAAAGTAAAATTAACAGCATTGGCCATATCTTCCCTTGAGTCGACGAGTGTGCCATCTAAATCGAAAATAATAAGGTCTATATATTTCATGCCTTTTTATAAGAAATCAATCTGGCATTTATAGCAACAATAATTGTACTCAGAGACATTACCAGAGCACCAACTGCAGGCGGTAAAACTATTCCGTATTTATAAAGTAGCCCAGCAGCCAAAGGAATGGCAACAATATTGTATCCCGTAGCCCAAACCAGGTTCTGCACCATCTTTCTCTGCGTAGCAAGAGAGAGACCAATAACATCGCCGACATTTCTCGGGTCATTTTTAACCAGGATAACGTCAGCTGTTTCCACGGCGACATCCGTACCTGCTCCTATAGCTATGCCCACATCAGCCTGAGCCAGGGCTGGCGCGTCATTGACCCCATCTCCCACCATTGCTACTTTTTTACCCTGTCTCTGAAGTTGTTTTATCTTCTCTGATTTCTTGTCAGGCAAAACTTCAGCAAAATAAGTATCCAGTCCCAGTTCACCAGCCACATATCTGGCTGTTGCATTATTATCGCCAGTAATCATCGCAATTTCCAAACCGAGGTCTCTCAGCTTCCCCACAGCCTCTTTAGATTCGTCTCTGATAATGTCAGAAAGCCCGATGATACCTTGAATTTTTTTACCGGAAATGACAAAGACTGTCGTCTTGCCCTGCAAAGCAATCTCTTCCATTCTCTTTTCTGCTTCTGGTGATTTCACGCTGGCTACATCGAATATCCCTTTATTCCCAACAAGAATCTCTTCACCCTCAACGTGCGCTTTTGCTCCTTTTCCCGCAATGGCTTCAAATTTTCCTGTCTTGCTCAGATTTAGATTTTTCTCTTTGGCTTTTTTAACTATCCCTTTCGCTATTGTATGCTCGGAATTTATCTCTATTGATGCAACCTTGCGCAATAAATCATCTTCGCTCCAATCCCCTAAACTGATTATATCTGATACGCCAAATTCTCCTCTTGTCAGTGTTCCTGTCTTATCAAATACAATCGTCTGTAAATTGCGAGCGCTCTCAAAAGCAGTTCGGTTCCTTATCAATAGACCATTTTTAGCAGATAGCGCTGTAATAACTGCGATAACCAGGGGTATGGCTAAACCTAAAGCATGAGGGCAGGTAATAACCATAACGGTTACCATACGCTCCAGGGCAAACGCAAACTCTTTACCCAAAATAATCCAGGCTATAAGTGTAATTGTGCCGGCTGTTATAGCGATAAGCGTAAGCCAGAAAGCAGCCTTATCAGCAAAACTCTGGGCCCTGGATTTACTTTCACTTGCAGTCCTGACAAGTTCAATAACCTGGGATATATAAGAATCTTTTCCCGTCTTTTCCACCTGTATAGTCAGAGCGCCGCTTCCATTTACAGACCCACCGATGACACTGTTGCCTGCCTCCTTACTGACTGGCTTTGACTCGCCGGTAATCATAGCCTCGTTTATCTCTGAATTACCATCAACTACTCGTCCATCAGCAGGGACTTTCTCTCCCGGTTTCACAAGAACTTTATCGCCTTGTTTCAACTCCTCAAGTTTAATATCTCTCACTGAGCCATCATCTAAAACTAAATGAGCCTGAGAAGGCATAAGTCTGGCTAACTCTTCCAGAGCGCGAGAGGCACCCATCACTGAGCGCATCTCAATCCAGTGACCCAAAAGCATAATGTCAATAAGAGTAACTAACTCCCAGAAGAAAAACTTTCCCCTGATTCCAAAAACAACGCCTGAACTGTAAGTATAAGCGACGGTAATAGCCAGGGCAATAAGCGTCATCATGCCTGGCTGTTTTTTCTTAAACTCGTCAAATAGACCTCTAAGAAATGGCTTGCCCCCATAAAAATAGATAAATGTGGAAATTCCAAAGAGAATGAACTTGTCACCAGGAAATTCCAAGGAGAATCTCAATAAAGACTGAATCATAGGAGAGAGAATTAAGACGGGAATAGTAGCCACTAAAGAAATCCAGAACCTTCTTTTGAAATCGACCACCATATGAGCGTGATGGCCGGCGTGCGCTCCTCTTTCGTGGTGTACGTGTAGAGTACCTTT
>CAYOFG010000007.1:11263-18383 GCA_964403285.1 uncultured Clostridia bacterium
TTCTTCCTTTCCAGATTTTTCTATCTATATCTGATGAGGTTAACGTGTAAACTATACGCAGGTTCTTATTGACCGATGCCATACTCTCTAAATCCTGCCGGAATATAATATCTTCCTCTCTGTCATTGCCATACAGCAAAACCATATCTGTGGGCAACATTGAATCTGTGGCAAACTTACATATCGACCTTATAGGCGTTATCCCTATACCTCCCGAAAGAAAAGCTATTTTCTCATATTCTCCCCCAAAGGTGAAAGAACCATAAGGCATCTTTAATCTCGCCCAATCCCCAACCTTTAATCTTTCCAAGGCCTGGGAAAATTCACTATCGGTTATTCTCTTGGTAAACTCTACGTACCCTTTCTCTGTAGGAGAATTGGAAAAAGAAAAATGTTTCGTCTTCTCTACCCCGTCAATTCTTATGGTAACAAAAAAGAATTGCCCTGCCTTAAAATCGACATCCTTCTCTATTCTAAAGCGGAAGCTTCTTACATTATGAGTTCTTTCTATTATATCTACTACTTCTGTCTCCAACTTAATCATTAGTAATTTTCACAAAGAAGCTCATAGAATTCTCGCGGATGAGCACAAGCAGGGCATTCCTCAGGAACTTCTTTTCCCACATGAACATAACCGCAGTTACGACATTTCCATTTAACCACAGTATCCTTTTTGAATACTTTACCTTCTTTCAGATTCTTAAGTAATTTCCTGTAGCGTCTTTCATGCTGTTCTTCTACTTCTGCTATCTCCTTAAATTGGATTGCTACCTCTTCAAAACCTTCCTTACGCGCTATCTCTTCTGCCTCTTTGTAAAGTTTTGTCCATTCATGTTTCTCTCCGGCTGCAGATGCTTCCAGGTTCGCCGCTGTGTCTCCTATCACCCCGGCTGGATAGGAAGATGTAATCTCCACATCTCCTCCCTCTAACAGCATGAAAAACCTCTTGGCATGTTCTTTCTCATTATCAGCTGTCTCTAAAAATATTGCCCCTATCTGCTCATAGCCTTCCTTTCTCGCCACGCTGGCAAAATAAGTATAGCGATTTCTTGCCTGCGATTCTCCCGCAAAAGATGCCAGCAAATTCTTCTCTGTTTTTGTCCCTTTTAAGGACTTTCCCATAATTTCACCTCCTTGACCTTCTGCGTTCTTTCGCAGTCGGATAACTCTTCCAGAGTCATTTTTTCAACGCCGCCACGGATCATTTCTTCAATAGCCTGTTCAGAATCTTCGGGCTTTATATTAACGCCCTTGATAGCATCTGTCAATAATTTGACTTTAAAACCGAATTTCAACGCATCCAGAACTGAGGATTTAACGCAATAATCCGTAGCCAGGCCACCAACGAAAAGTTCCTTTATCCCGGAAATCTTTAACAATTCAAAAAATTTAGTTCCCTTAGAATCGACCGCTTGAAAAGCGGAATAGCTATCCTTATCAGGGTCCATCCCTTTAGAAAGGACTATTGTCCCCTTGGGCAATCTCAAATCCGGATGGAGCCTGGCTCCCTTGGTATTCTGTATACAGTGCTCTGGCCAGGGACCACCGGACTTTTTAAAATGCTTACTTTCTTTGGGATGCCAATCCCGCGAGGCAAAAATTGGCCACTTTTTCCTGGAGAAAATCATCATATATCTATTTAACACGGGAACTATTTTATCGCCTTTGGGCACAGCCAGAGCTCCCCCGGGGCAGAAATCATTCTGCACATCTACTATTAATAGTGCTTTTTTTTCTTCCATGATTCACTCTCAAACTCATTAAAAAACTAACCCGATTAATCATCCCCATTTGCCCTTGCTTATGTGGACTTCTATCTCAGCCTTGATGAATTGACTCAACAGTCTCGCCTCATCCCTTGCTTTCGTAAATATAGCTACGCACCCCGGGTCTAAATTATCCTCGATGCCTGTCTCGGCGATGGAATGTACCTGGTCTAACACAGCTGCCAAGCCCATATGGAGTTGATTTGTGCACCTTGCCCTATCAACAAGTTTTGCTTTATCATCTGTTAATCTTACAAACTTGTCCTTTGGTGCGCCACAGCGAGGGCATTTATCCGGCGCATTTTCACCATCAAAGACATAGTTACATACACCGCACTTAAACTTGGCCATTTCTCACCTCCCATTCTCGTAAATAGATTTATAAACTTATTTTAAAAATTATTTAGCGATTCTGGTTACTCTTTTACCCAACTCTCTGGCAATCTTTAAATCCATCTCTGTAGGAGGTTGGTCGGCTAAATTTCCCACCACTGCTGTAGGGCCATAGGGCGTTCCTCCTCTTTGGGTTTCCATCAATTCCTTTACACTATATGGTACCCCTACAATTATTGCTCCCTGATGGATTAAAGTAAACATCATAGATATCAGGGTTGTCTCCTGACCTCCATGCAAGGAGGCGGTGCAGCAAAACACTCCTGCTGGCTTATCAATAAGGCTACCCTTCATCCATAACCCGCCTGTCTGGTCTAAGAAATTTCGCAACTGTCCACACATATTGCCAAACCTTGTGGGTGAGCCTAAAATTATTCCATCTATGTTTTCCAATTCTTCCATTTTAATAACAGCAATATCTTTTTGCAACTCCTTTGCTTTTTTAATTTTATCATCTTTATTAATAACGCTTTGAGGTAGCAACTCCGGGACTGTTCGCAAAATTGATTGCCCTCCCGCCTGTTCAATCCCCTGACATACTGCCTTTGCCATCAAAAATGTGTTACCAAACATACTGTAATACAAAACCATAATTTTAGGTTGCATAACTTCTCCTTTTCTTTACCTTTAACTCTTCCTAAGAAAAACTTCCTTCCCTTGTCTCAAAATCGACCGCTTCATCAATTAACTATATCTTTATTTACCATTTATCATTATCCTATTAACTTTGCCAATGCCATAAATATAATACCCAAGATAAAAGCAGTAAAGGCAATATTTGCCCTCTTGATATCTTTCTGCTTATGAATCTCAGGTATTAAATCAGAGGCAGCAATATAGATAAAGCCGCCGGCAGTAAAGGAGATCAGAAATGAAGAGATATCTTCTGTAATACTGGATAACAGGTATCCTATAATGGCACCCAATATAGCAGTAAGTCCACATAAGAAGTTAAGTAAGAGTGCCCGAGGCTTGCTAAAACCTCCGTAGACCAGGATTCCAAAATCTCCCATCTCCTGGGGAACCTCATGAAATATAACTGCCAGGGTAGTGACTATACCCAATTTTATATCGGTCACGAAGCTGGCGGCTATGATTAGACCATCAGTAAAGTTATGTACTCCATCTCCGATTAAATTCAGATATGTAAAAGTATGTATATCGCAGACACCATTATGACAGTGCCTCCAGTAAAGATACCTTTCCATTAAGAAAAAGATAGTAAAGCCGATGATGGCATAGAAGAATACAAGACCGCATCCGCAACTCTCTAATGCCTCAGGCAGAAGGTGCAAGAAACCACCTCCCATCAATCCCCCGGCGGCAAATCCGATAAGCAAGAGTACCATCTTATCAAAGACCTTTGTGTTCATTCCAAAAGTAAATATTCCGATTAATGAAATAAGACCAACCAGAACTGTGGCAGACAAAATCCATACCAAAACCATTTAGAACACTTCCTTTTCACAAACAGATATAGCTTTATCCACTTCTCTTTGAAGTCCGCCAGGCAGTCCCATTATAGAGGTATCTAAAAATCCTCTTACAATGGCCGCCTGTGCTTCACCCTGGCTGAGTCCTCGAGCCATAAGATATTCTATCTCATCCTTAGCAATCTTACCCACCGCCGCTTCGTGAGACAAATCTACTCCTTCAATAGTTCCCTCCAGTTCGGGTATAGCATGTATAAGGCCCTTCTCAGTCAACATCAGACCTCTACATTCAAGATGTGCCTTTATGCCTCGCGCTTCTCCTTTTAAATGGCCTCGAGCAATGATATCTCCTCCGGCTGAGACTGCCCGAGCTATAACCTCTGCTCTCGAACCCTCTGCCTTCAATATTACCCTTGAGCCAACATCCAGATGAGCGCCAGGATGGGCAAACAGAATAGAATTATATCGCGCCAAAGCACCCTTGCCCACCAACTCAGCCTTGGGATACATTTGTAATGTCTTTACTGGCTTAAGGCAAATATAATTTGATAAGAATGTACCGCGCTCTTCAACCAGGGCAGCAGTCCTGGGTCTGACAGAGACATCTTCTGCCCAGTTGTGGACCATAGTAAAGGTCAATTTTGCACCCTTCTTAACATAGAATTCTGAGATACCTATATGAAGTCCTCTTTTAACATCACTTGCCGTGGCGCAACCGGTGATAACCTGAAGGTCTGAATCCTCTTCTGCAATTATTATATTATGGACATTCTGAATTATATTATCATCATTTATGAAAAGACACGCCTGTAAAGGGTAAGTCGCCTTCACCCCTGGGAGTGCCCTTAAAAAGTAACCGTGGTGTGGCTCAAGATGTGCCTGTTTGGTAAATTTATCAGCTTCCACTGATACTACCTTCCAGAAATAATTGTCTAACCACTCATATTTCTTAAGTGCTTCAGTAGTACTCATCACCTCAAGCCCAGGGTAAAGGCTTTTTGAGTGTACTACACTGTGGTCCATCTGAAGATATGTGCCCGAGCGTCTCTTTTGCGATGTATCCACTCCTGCGGATAACATATTCTTACTCTGGTCAGAACCAACCTTTTGTAAGTCTTCCAGGTAGGCTCTGTTTCTCGTCTTAGATTTATACGACTCAATATCTATTTCCCTAACTTGCCCCGGGGGATAGGCAGAACTATCCTTTAAAGGGGCTTGTGGGATTTTCTTTTTAATCTTTCGCCCTCGCATGTTATACACCACTCATATCCATGTTTTTTTACTGTTGCCAAAATTCTCTTCGGGTCGCCAAGGCAGTGGAGTTTTCCTGCCACTAACACGCAACCTAAGTCAGCCTTTACATAATCCAAGATATAGCCTGTATGGGTAATGATTAAGCCTCCATTATCTCTGTTCTTATTAAGTATCCTATTCATAATCTTACCTACCAATACTATATTTTCTAAATCGACCCCTGATTCTGGTTCATCAAAAAGGCAGAGCTGGGGTGAGCTGGCTAAAAGTTGAAGTAATTCAGAACGTTTTATTTCTCCGCCGGAGAATCCTAAGTTTATATCTCGATCCAAAAATTCCTTTAAATTAAGCTTTCCTGCCTCTCCATCAGTATCAAAATTTCTATGCTTTATTAAATTCACCATCTGCCTGGTTTTAACTCCCCTTATAGTAGGCGGTCTTTGGAACATAATCCCTATACCCAGACGAGCGCGTTCATCAATGGTTAAACCATTTATTCTCTTGCCTTTGAATATTATGTTTCCTTGTGTAACTTTATAGTCAGAAAAGCCTATAATCGCCATAAGGAGAGAGGTCTTGCCTGAACCATTTGGTCCCAGAAGAGCAAGCCTCTGACCTTTTTTGATTTCCAGGTTTATGTCAGTTAACACTTCCTTTCCCGATACGGAAATGCTTAAATTCTCTGTTTTTAACATATCAAAATATCTCACATTTAACAGGTTTTACAAACCTGTCTCTTTTATTACTTTTCTTATCGTCTCCGCAGAATTTTTAAGTTCCTTTTGTTCTTGGGGGTTAAGTTCAATCTTTAAAACTTCTCTTACACCCTCTTTATTGATTACAGCAGGAAGGCTTAAGTACACATCATTTATCCCTAAGTAATCCTCCACTAAAGAGGAAACGGGTAAAATAGCATTCTCATCATTCATTATTGCCTGGGTTATTCTTACCAGAGCCAGCCCTATCCCATAGGAGGTCTCTTGCTTCCGTTCCACTATTTCATATGCCGAATCTCTCACTTCAGTAAAAATCTTGTTAAGTTCTTCATCGCGCTGGCAGGTGGCACCTCTTTTGCAGATGCAGCAGTAATCCTTAAACAAAACTCCGCCAATCATTGCCCTGCTCCAGACAGGAAACTCGCTATCTCCGTGTTCACCCAGAATATAGGCATGGATGTTTCGAGGGTCAACCTTGCAGTGTTTGCTTAAAAGAGATCTAAATCTCGCTGTATCTAAAACTGTTCCTGAACCAATCACTTTTTCTTTGGGTTTTGAAGAAAATTTATAAGCAGCGTAAGAAAGGACATCTACGGGGTTACTGACGATTAGAAGGATGGCAGAGGAAGCGTATTTTACAATTTCCGGAATTATTTTTCTGTAAAGTTCTACATTATCTTTTGCCAGGTCAAGGCGGGTCTCACCCGATTTACCTTTTTTTCCGGCAGTAATTACAACTAAATCTGAATTTTCTATCAGAGAATAATCTCCCGCAATTATCTCTACAGGTGAAATATAAGGAGCACCATGGGAAAGGTCCATAACTTCACCCTCAAGCCTTTTCCTATCAAGATCTACAAGGACAAGTTGACGCACCCCGCCTTTCATTATTAAAGCATAGGCATAGCGCATACCTACATTCCCGCAACCAATGATAGAAATCTTTGGTTTTAGATTAGCCATCTTTGTCTTCTCCTTTACCCCTTAAAAAAATCTGTATATACTGCATTATCTGGTTTCATTTACTTTCCTTTAATTTTTTGATTTTTCTCAGTATCTCTCTACAAAATGCTGGTAAATCGTAAGGTTTGCGAGAAGTAACGAGATTGCCATCCACAACAACTTCTTTATCGATAAACTTTCCGCCAGCATTTACCAGGTCATCCTTTATAGCAAGAAACCCAGTTACCTTCTTACCTTTCACTATCCCCGCTGATACCAGAACCCAGCCTCCATGACAGATAGCAGCAACAATCTTATTTTTTTCGTACATTTCCCTTACAAATTTATTTACTTCTTTGTATCTTCTCAAAATATCAGGAGCATATCCTCCGGGGATAACTACTCCGGAAAAATCAGCCACCCTTGCCTTTTCTATAGGGAGTTCTTCTACTGCGGGGTAGCCTTCCTTACTATTATACTCCTTCCTTCTCCCTGTTCCTACAAGCAGAGTCTCTATCCCTTCTTCCCGTAGACGCAAATAGGGATACCAGACTTCTAAAACCTGATAATTATCTTCCACAAGAACTGCTACTTTAGCCATTTTCGCCTCCTGTTT
>CAYOFG010000007.1:18483-64794 GCA_964403285.1 uncultured Clostridia bacterium
AGTGGAAATATCCGGCAGCAATCCTTCCCAGGAGAAAACCTGCACCACAGGATATAGCACCTATCAACAATGTCTCCAATCCGCTCACCAGCCAGTTAATTTTTGTAACTTTGGTTTTAATTACACCCAAAATAAAAAGAAACCCCAAAACTGCCACTGCAGAAATAACCAACGCCTTACTTACATTGACAAAGAGGAAAAATGGAAAAATCCCAGGAAATGCGCCCAGAAGAAACGAACCCGCAGAGATAAGTCCTATTTCAAAAGGGTTATCAATCAATCCCGGGCTTATGCCAATTTCTTCCTGAACCATAAATTCAAGCCATCTGTGTTTATCTGCAGTAATCCGTTTTACAGCGATTTCCTGTTCTTCTTTAGTAAAGCCCATATCACTGAAAATATCTCTTATCTCCTGAGTTTCCTTTTTCGGGTCCTCTTCTATCTCTCTTCTTTCTCGCTTAATCTGATTCTCAAAGAAATGTTTCTGAGCTTTTGTGGATATATAAGAGCCAAAAAATATTGCCAGTGTGCCGGCTACTATCTCCACTAAACCTGCCAAAATTACCCTGTTCCTTATTACCAGAGAAACTGAAATCCCGGCAATAAAGGAGACTGTGGTAACAAGGCCTGTATCAATGGCATAGACTATATCCCTTATAATCCTTCCTTTTGTTGTATGCCACTCCTCTCCGTGCCAGGCCTTAAGCCTTTTTTCCAAAGGACTTCTAATTAGCTCTGCCAAGATCTTTTACTCCTTATCCTCTCTTTATAAAGCGATGACCTCTTTTACCTCGGGCACTTCCTGTTTTAATACCTTCTCTATGCCTGCTTTCAGGGTCATCTGGCTCAGCGGACATCCGCGACAGGCACCAGTCAATCTTACCTTAACTACCCCGTCAGAAGTGACCTCTATTAGTTCTACATCTCCGCCATCTGCCTGAAGCGATGGCCTTACCTTATTTAAAGCAGCTTCTACTCTTTCTCTCATAGCATCCTCCTTGTTTTTTCCTTCATTAATTGTTATTAAGTGCCATCCATTTTATACCGCTTATCCATAACTGTCAAGAATTTTATATGGCACGTATATTTTCTTTTAGCGCGTTTTGTCCTTTTTATCATTATCGGAATCTTTCATTAATCCCTTTGTAATTCTCGGTTTCTTGGTTGGCGTAACAATTTGTTATCTTCGTTAGCCTCGTTCTAAAAAAGTTTAATTTGTCTATCGGCTTTAATTTCATAATAATCACTCCCTTGCTTACTATTGCTGAAATCCACTTCTAATAAACTATTCTTTTCAACTCTAAAATATCATCTATTATATAGTCGGGTTCTGCTTTTAAGATGTCTTCTTTCTTTCCTATACCATAAGTCACAGCGCAGGTTAAAATCCCGGCATTTTTACCTGTCAGCATATCTAAAGCCATATCTCCAATTATCATGCTCTTCTGCCTATTGTTCATAAAATAGTTGAGCGCTTTATCCAGAGGGCAGGCTGAAGGTTTTAAGCAAGTTTTATCATCTCCGCCGATTATATCCTTAAAATACTTAATAATTCTTAGCTTACGCAGAGCGATTTCAGACATTCTCCTGGTGCGGTTTGTCACCACAATAAGAATTTTCTCTTTGAAGTATTCCAAAATTTCCTCCACATGGGGATGGAGTACAGTTTCATCAAGGGAATGCTCAGCGAAATAATCCTCAAATGTAGCGAGTGCTTTCTCCCACAAATGCTCGTTATCAGGATATAGAGATTTGCTCAATAACTCTCTCACTCCGTGACCTGTATGGGAAATTATCTCCTCAAAAGACTTTTCTTTGAGATTTAAACTTCTCAAGGTAAGATTAACAGCAGTGACTATATTTCTCCTGGAATCAATTAATGTCCCGTCAAGATCAAAAATAAGCAAATCTACGTTTATCATCTCGTTTTTTTCTCATATTTTTCAAAAAGTTCTTTATATTCTCCGTATCCTTCTTTGTCCAGGTCTTCTTTGGGGATAAAGCGAAGAGCGGCTGAGTTTATGCAGTACCTTAATCCTGTAGGTTCAGGGCCGTCGTTAAATAAATGACCAAGATGGGAATCGCCGTGCCTACTTCTAACCTCTGTCCTTTTCATAGATAAGCTGTTGTCCTCTTTTTCTTTTATGTTTCCTGGCTCAAGTGGCTTTGTAAAACTTGGCCAGCCGGTGCCAGACTCAAATTTATCGAGTGAACTAAAGAGCGGTTCCCCCGACACTATATCAACGTAAATGCCCTCTCTTTTATTGTCCCAGTACTCATTCTTAAACGATGGTTCTGTGCCACATTGTTGGGTAACCTTATACTGTAAAGGTGTAAGATTTTTCTTAATCTCTGCCTCTGGCGGCTTTTGGTACTTTTGGGAATTGTTAGGCATTTCATTGCTCCATTTTTCCTCAATAAATTCGGCTCTGCCGGAACTCTTTTTATAAGTATTATATTTAATCGGGCATTTTTTATAATAATCCTGGTGATAATCTTCTGCCTCATAAAATGTAGAAGCTTTTAGAATCTCGGTAACAACAGGCTGTTCAAACTTTCCTGATTTTTCAATATCCTTTTTTGACTCTTCCGCCAGGCGTCTTTGTTCATCGCTGTGGTAAAAAATAGCGCTCTTATATTGTGAGCCCTTATCAGCGAATTGCCCGCTCGCGTCGGTTGGGTCTATCTGTCTCCAAAATACATCCAGAAGCTCTTTATAAGTTATTTTCGATGGATCATAAGTAACTTGAACTGCTTCCCTATGTCCGGTCCTGCCAGAGGACACTTCTTCGTATATAGGATTTTCTTTATCACCTCCTGTGTAGCCGGAAATAACTTCAGTTACTCCTTGTAACGCTTCGAAAGGCGGCTCCATACACCAGAAGCACCCGCCGGCGAATGTGGCTTTTTCTAATTTTTCTTCCGCGTATAATGTATTATATGACATAGTCAATACCCCCAACATTATTAAAAAACTAATTGCAACCTGCTTCATTTCAACAACTCCTTCGCTGCTCCTATAAGTTCTTTTATCGTTCCTTTCTTATTGGCTATATAGCATCCCGCAGAATCAAAGTGGCCTCCGCCGCCGTATTTATACGCCAGAGAGGCGACGTTTATCCCGTCTTTTGACCTTAAACTGACTCGCAAAACTCTAGCGTTTTTTTCTCTAAATAGAATGGCGATTTTAACTGTCTGAATAGCGAGAATATCATTGGCTACAGCGTCTACGTCTTCATCCTTACCTTTTATTTTAGAAAAATCCTTCCTTAATATTATAGACCAGGCTATTTTACCTTTTTTTAGGAATCTGAGTTTGGACATACATATACCGGAAAGCACGGCTATTTCTTTTGTCTTAGACCAATATACCAACTCTGAAAGTTCATAGTAATCTACTCCTGTCCTGAGTAATTCATCACATATGCGGAAAGTAAACGGCCTGACCGTAGGTAACCTAAAGGAATTTGTCTCCACAACAATAGATGTCAATATATTCTGTGCTATCTCTTTTGTAATATTAACTTTCAGTTGTTTAAACAGTTTATAAACCAATTCCCCTGCAGCCGCAGCTTTTGTATCTATGATAAAAAGGTTGCCGAATGGTTTTCTATACTCGTGATGGTCTATTTCCAATATATATTTAGATTTTCTTATCGCGTTAAACGGTCTTCCTATCATTTCCTTAGTATTACAATCTACGGTTATTACCATGTCGGCTGTTTTTTTCATTCTTTTCTTTATTTTATCCGCGCCAGGAAGCTGTCTGTATCTTTTAGGAACAGCATCTTGCAAAATCATATATACACGCTTACCGAGGCTGCCCAAGCCTAAACCTAATGCCAGAAGCGAGCCAATGCAATCACCGTCAGGGTTTATGTGCCCGGCGATGGCAATATCCTTTGACTCAACAATCTTTTGTTTAGCTTCTATAAGGTTTCTCGTTTTCATCCTGCTCCTTTTAACATCCCGCCGCTTTCGGCGTAGGTCACAATATGAAAGTTCCTTTTGCTGTGGGTCTGACGCCCCCAAAAATGGGCGGGATTCATATCAGCCAAAATAAGGAATAGGGAGCCCAGCAATAAGGCTGGCTAAGTTTCCTGCTAAAATTAAATTCACTTTTATGCTTCCTCGGTATCAAAATTTATTAAATAGAGAAAACTTGCCACTACCAGTGAGTACAAGCGCTATACAAGTCATCAAAATAAGAAATTGATATTCAAAACCGTCTCGCGCCACAAAAAACCCTTTTGCCCCGTGTAGCTTTGCTATTGCAACCCAGCCCTTCTTTAGAATTCCGCCTTTTCCGCGTTCATCAGCGTGGCGAAACTCACCCGAAGCGCAGTAAGTTACTACTTTAATGTCGCGGTGCGGATGGAGCGGCCAGACCGCTCCCGGAGAGAGGGTATCGTCATTAAAGACGCGCAAGACACCGAAATTGATATAGCGCGGGTCACATACTACACCTCCGCCGAAACAATAACCTATGCCAGCAATACGCGCGGTATCAGTCAACGGATGTGTTTTAAGTTGCTTTAATCCTGCTTGCGCTCCTGAGCGCATGAGCTTACGGTCTGCGCGATAGATTTGTGCTTCTTTCGCAGCATCTTCTTTGTTTCCGGGCCTTATGCCTTTACCGTATATATCTGCGGCAAAAGCGATGTAACCCTCCTCTGCCCGTTGTTCGACGCGTTTTTTCACATAATCACCGATACCGGTCCACTCATGCACAACTAAAACTCCCGGACGCCTGCCCTCAATAGAATCATCATAGGCGAGATATCCCTCAAGAATAACATCTCCGTCTTTATATTCAATCATTTCTTTATGTATGGCTGCGTCTATAGGCTCAGACATAAACAATAGAGTTAATCCTGTTATCGTCACAATCACCCAACAAAGCATTGCTATGATTTTTTTCATCACTAAGCTCCTATTTCATCTATAATCTCTGCCATAACAAAATCATTTTCACTGAGCCCGCCGATGCCATGGGTAGTAAGTGTAATTGTTACTTTATTGTAAGCTATTGAAATATTCGGGTGATGGCCTTGCTCTTCGGCGATAACACTAACAAGGTCCACAAAGTACTTGGCTTCAACAAAATCTTTAAACTTATGCGTCTTCTTGATTTTCTTATCTTCAATGAGTTCCCAACCCTTAATATTAGCGAGTAGTTGCTCTATACGAGTCTTTGTAAGTGGGGGTGTGCCGGCTTCGCAAGGCACGCAGTGAGAGGGTAGTTCTATCGGTACTGAAATCGCGGGATTGCGAATTACTGCTTGGAGCGCTTTTAGGGCCTCTTCATAATCCGGCGCATTGCTTGCTTCTTCCACAATCTGTACATAGCGAATGACATTATTTTTATCTATAATAACAACCGCGCGGGCTAAGAGGTGTAATTCTTTGATGAGAAGACCGTAATTAATGCCAAAGGAGTTAGTTTTGTAATCGGAAAGGGTGATTACTTTATCAATCTTATTGGTGTCACAAAAGCGTTTTTGGGCAAACGGTAAATCCTGGCTGATGCCAACAATAACAACATCATCTGACAAATCTCGCGCCCGCTTATTGAATTCCTTAACCTGCATATCGCAGACACGCGTATCTAAGGAAAGAAAGGAAGTAATTATCTTGATAGAATCTTTGTAGTCGCTAAGTTTAACCTCTTCAAGACCTGTGTCCACTGCATAAAATTGCGGCGCATGCATACCTTCTTTAATTTTTCTGCCTACTAAAGATAGTGGTTTTGACTTAAATGTTATTTTTTTGTCCATATTACTCCTCTCTTATTTCCTCAAACTGGTCTTTATTAACGCCGCATTCGGGGCATATCCAGTCATGCGGCAAATCCTCAAAAGGCGTTCCCGGTTTTATTCCATTATCGGGATCTCCTTTTTGGGGGTCATAGATATAGCCGCACACCTTGCATCGATATTTCTCCGAAACCTTCACCTTTTTACCTTCCTCTGCGGAAGCTTTTTCTTTTTGCCTACTTTCTACCGTAAAACCGAGTTTCAATCCTACCTGCCAATATGCTACCCCATTGTTTTCTATCTGGCCCCTTATCTGGGTAATCTCAAACCATCGGGAATTGCGAAGCGATTGGGATGCCCTGAAAAGCGCGTTTTTGACCGCTTCCTCAATAGTAGTTTTGGAAGAACCGACCAATTCAATTACTTTATAAGTGTGCTCGCTCATATAAACCCCCTTTTATTCCTTTTTACTGTATTTTTAAACTGAAGACTTTGAATATATTTCAATCAACAAACGGTCCACGTTGTTTTATTGGTTCATTATGCGGGTTCCCTGCTATAAATACAAATCTTGAGTTGGTTTTTGTTTTTATGGTAATATTTTTATCTATTAGCAATGCCTCACCTTGGTTTAGGTCATTCAGTTCTCCTTCCAGAACATAAATAAATCCTCTCCATCCTTTGGGCAATTTTATGTCGTATGTTTTTTTGTTTTCAATATTTATGTCCTGATATAAAACAGGAGTCATCAATTCTACAGGAGAGTTCTCTCCCACTATTATTCTGATAATAAGCCCGTCTTTTTTTCTCTCTGGCAGATTATCAACTTGTTGGTAGGTAGGGTTAATTTTCTTAAGCTTTTTGGGAAGATTGACCCATAATTGCAAGCCATGACTAATGTTGTTTTTGCCGGGCATCTCTGAATGTACTATTCCTGAACCTGCTGTGAATCTTTGGACTCCACCTACAGAGACTTCTATGTCATTTCCTAAATTGTCCTTATGCCTAAAAGTTCCTTCTAACATATAAGTTACAGCTTCAAAACCCCTATGCTCATGGTCGGGGAAACCCGCATCCCTATCTACGAAAAATTCATCTAACAATACAAAGGGGTCGTAGTTTTGCAAATACTGGGTTGGAAACAACCTTTTAACTCTTGCTCCTGCGCCTTCAGCTGTTTCCACTGCTTTTATTTTCATAGCACCCTCCCAATGAAGACATAATGTCAAGTACTGACATTTGCCCCATTTAAAATTTAATCCTTCGACCATCCTCCAATTCGTGCACTTACTATTACTCCTATTTTACTTCTTTCTTGTGCACTATGCCTTCATTATAATTCCTTTTTTATACGGCATTAGCCAATATCTTTTCTATATTCAAATTAACATCTATTGCTTCTTTTTTGGAAGCTGATAGTTTTTCTTCAAAAGTCGCGGCCTCTTTCTTGTAAAACACGCCGAGTGCTATGGCTGCGTCTTTATTGTAATCCCATTCTCTTATCTTATTTAAGGCCTGCGCATAATCCTTAAGGTTGTGGTCCTTCAACTCATATACGCGTTTATCATAGTAGTCATACATATTGTAGTATGTCACGCAAGTCTGTAGCACATCAACCAGAGAGAATCCTTTATGTAAAATCGCCTCCTTAAAGATTTTCTTCAAAAGCTCAATACCGTGAGAAGTGCCTCGTGCTAAAAAAGTTGCCCCGCTGGCAAGCATAATTTCGAGGGGATTAAGAGGAGGTTCAGCCGTCCCTTTGGGAGTGGAACGGCTCTTCAATCCCAGGGGAGATGTTGGGGCGTACTGGCCTGTAGTTAAACCATAGACACGGTTATCATGAATAATCATGGTAATGTCGATGTTGCGTTTGGCAGCAAAAATGAGATGTTCGATTCCCTCTCCATAGGCATCACCGTCGCCGGCAAAGGTTATAACCTTAAGGTTCGGATTTGCGAGTTTTATCCCTTCGGCCACGGGTGTTGCCCTTCCATGGATTGAGTAAAAGCTATTCATGTTTATGTAATCAACTATCTTGGCGTGGCAACCGATTCCGGAAACGAGCACCACGTTCTCTAAGGGGGCACCTTCATCCTGTATGTTTTTTAAAACTGCCTTTATGGAATTTAAAATAGCAAAATTCCCACACCCTGGGCACCAGGTATTCTTTGCATATGTTCCTAAGTCTTGAGTCGCCATGCTATCACCCCCCTGCCTGCGGGCAGGCCCCATTCAACGGGGCAGGCAGGCTTTCACTTTTTCTTCCAATTCTTCCACTATGAACGGCCTTCCGTCGTACTTCAAGATTTTTTCATTAACACTAACGCCATAATTATTAATGAGTCTTGCGAGTTGGCCGGACGCATTGTTTTCTACGGAAATAAGTTTTTTTACTCCGGATAACGCCTGCCGGAATTGTTTGATGGGAAAAGGATTAAGAACCATCGGCTGGATTAGCTTCAACCCTAAGCTCTCTGCCACCTCAACACAAACTCCTTTATTAGAACCCCAGCAAAGGAGTGCGGTATCTTTAGTCTGGTCCCCATACACATTTACGGCCTTGATATTTTCTATTTCCTCTGCCAAAAATTTTCCTTTGCGCAGGCGTTTTTCCTGCATAAGTGTGGTCTGTCTGGAATCCTCTGTGGTTATGCCAAACTCGTCATGTTCGTAACTATTTACCTTAATGATTTCGCCCTTGAGAGGGGGAAAAGCCAGAGCCGAAACACCATTTTCCATAATTAAGTATCGTTTATAAGGAGACTTTCTATCCCATAAAAAGGGTTTTTCTTCTGCTATCTTCTCAATCATATTCACATCGAAATTAAATACGCTTTCTGCCAGCTCTTTATCAGAGAGAACGATACTGGGAATTTGGTATTTCCAGCTGATATTCATAGAAATCGCCGACCAGTAATAAGCCTCTTGGGCATCTCCCGGTGCCACAATGAAGCGGACAAACTCGCCTTGACCGGCATTCAAAGCAAAATGTAATTCTGTCTGTGCCGAATAAGTGGGAAGGCCCGTGGAAGGACCAGGCCGCTGGCCGAGAATTATAACAATGGGTAGCTCAGCCATTCCGGATAAGCTTAACGCCTCGGTCATCAGGCAAAACCCGCCTCCAGAAGTGCCAACTGCTGCTCTCTTACCCGTATAAGCATAACCCAAGGCCATCATTATCACACTTATTTCGCTTTCGGGATGAATTACATCTAAACCAAAATCATCAGCTATATCGGCAAGGTAATGCAAGATTGGAGAACTGGGAGTCATAGGATAAGCAATATAAGCATTAAGGCCCCCTTTAATGAGACCGAGAGCAGTTGCCTGATTGCCGGTGAGTAAAGGTAGCTTCTCCTGTTCTAAAGGCTCAACCTTTATCAATTCTTTTGCCTCATCAAAGCCCCGTTTGGCAACTTTTAGATTTAAATCTGTGCCCTTGGTAAACTCCTCTTTCAGGACTTTTTCTAATACAGCGAAGTCTATGCCGATAGCTTTAGTGAGTGCACCGATTATACAGGTATTGCGCATTACCTGGGGAGCATTCTCCTCTTTGAGAATCTTGCCTAAAGGAAGCCCGAGACAGTAAACACCAGACGTTGTCTTGATTTCATCAGAATCATAAATGTACATACAATCTTTCTTGAGCTCACTCTTATGCAAATCGAGTGTCTCTTGGTTCAAGGCCAAAATAAAATCCACCTTTTCCCGTATAGCGGCTACCCTATTTCTTGAAGCGCGGATAATAGAGAAAGTATGGCCGCCTCTGATAAGGGAAGGGTAATCCCGGGAGACATACACACGATACCCCAGCTTATTTAGGAGACGCCCTATAACCGTGCTTGAGCGGTCTATTCCAAAACCGGCTTTCCCACCGATCAGTAAAGATATCTCTTTTGTAGCCATAATTACATCCTTTCTTATTACTCATCAATTCTTTAAAGAAACTTACTTCTTCTCCCAAAGACGTGCGATTTTATCCAATTTCACAGCTACAAGTATTGTAAATACTATAAACCAGATGAATACTGCCCACCAAAGAAACATCGTATACCCTTCAGGCTTCATTTGACCCCACGATTAATTCCTTGTTGCATCAACATGCGGTAGTTGATGCTCCTTAACATTCTTCAGGGATTCAATTACTTTTATGGCTTCTTTTCTCGTCAACCTGTTTATATTGCGTTTCTGATAATACTTGTGTATAAAATTGCTAAGATGACTTTGGTCCCAGCCCATTTGTTGGGCAAGATACTTAATAAAAAGTTTCTGTTTGAAAGTAAGGCCATAAGCATTAAGGCGATAATGCTTACTGCGAACAAAATAATTCATCAACTTTCTAAACTTTATATCATCCAGTTCTTTGGCGCTTCTTACACCAGCGGCAGCCTGAAGAATATCTCGGTACTCTTTGTCTTTTAACTTAAGTTCTTTCTTAACAATATGGATGAGTGCTAATTTCTTCTTGTCTATCATATATAGATACTTTTAAAATGGACAGGCACTTCCAGCACATCCACGTATCTGGCTGCTTTTAAAAGGGCCATAGAGCCCCGACCTGCGGCAATGGTGTATATCTATTTTTACCTTATACATTTTTGAGCTTCTCTATTTGCTCTACCGTCTGGCCATATTTCTTGTGGATCAATGCCTTATCAAATTCCCAGAATTCCCCAAGCATATCTTCCTTTTCTTTCCGGCTGAAATAGTCCATGCAGGGAAGGAAGAAATGCTTATCTTCTTTTTCGATGTGCTGGGGATAAAGTTTTACTAAGGCCTTCAAGCAATTTAACACATCACTCTTTGCCTTTTTATCGCCATTTTCGTATCTGTCATTAGCCCCGATGAGCTCCTTCAGTGTCTTTCTCCCGTATTTATGCTCGTCTGTAAGCTGGTTCATTGTCTGGGAGTGCTCTTTTGAAAGTTTTCTTTTAGCGAGCTCCCTAAAAAGAATATCTTCTTCCTTCCCGTGATGGCACTCGTCAGCATACGTCTTCATAAAATCGGCCGCTTCCTTAATAAGAAAGGTGTCCAAATCCGAGCCTGACTCCAGGTTTTCCGTCTCTTTTTTAAGCACAGCTATCATGCGTTCTATCAGCCTGTGCTCTTTCATTAAGGGGCCGGCGGGCAAAATACGCTCTTTCGATTCTTTCATGACTTCCCCTTAGAGTAAGAAACTCTTTTTATGGCTTACTTTTTAGCGCTTCTCTTCGTCTTGGCACGGCTAGCCTTTCTCATCGGCTTTCCGCAACACCAAATCGTTGTAGCAGAGGCGCCACAGCAGTCGACTATTACTTCCCTACCACAGGGAATACATACTAATCTTGAACCTTTTTTCAATTTTGTCTTCGCCATCTTATACCTCCTCCTTTGTTCACCTACGCAGAAGACCACGGATGTAAGCCACAGAAGATTCATTTGTTAGGTGTAGAAACTTTTTCTAAAATTTCACAGGCAACTTTCTGTCCACCGCGTGTTGACAGGTCTCCCAACGAAATTATCCCCACGAGTTTTTTGTTATGATCCATAACCGGAAGTCTCCTAATCTTCTTCTTTTCCATCCTGTGAGCGATTTTGTTTATTTCCTCATCCTCAAGGCAAAATTCGACTTCCGGACTCATCACTTCGGTAACCTTTTCACTGTTTGGGTCCTTGCCTTCTGCTGTTGAGCGTAACACGATGTCGCGGTCCGTAAGCATGCCTAGTAATTTTTGACCGTCACAAACTGGCAAAACTCCTACGTCGAGTGTTTTCATCTTATCTGCCGCCTCACTAAGCGAGGCCTGCGGAGTTATCCATGTTACATTTCTTGTCATTACATCTTTTGCTTTCATCAGTACTCCTCCTTTTTTATAAATTTAAACTCCTAACAACAGAGAGAGCTCAGATACATGCTCCTGTTCATCAATTACCACATGCCGGATGACGTGCTCAAGAGTCTCAAACTTATATTGCAGATTCTCCTTATTATTGGTTACTTTCTTATAAATTTGTTTATAAACATCAATTGCCTCCTTCTCATTCTTAAGATTGACTTCAAGAATGGTCTTGGTATCTTCTGCCCTGTGTGTCTCGGCAATCCCCATGGTCGGCTCCCCACCCAAATAACCTCCGATGAGGTTACGAAACATACCTTCATGCTTTTCCTCATCTGAGGCGATCTCTTTAAGCCGTTCTATTATCTTCTCTGCGCCACTACCTTTTATAAGTTCGGCGTGGGCAAGGTACTGAATACGGGCTGCATGCTCAAGCTCCAAGGCCCTATTCAACATCTCTACCAATTCTTTCTTTATATCTGCCATTTTCAACCCTCCTTTTTTATCCCCATTTTCCCTTACTTATATGTACCTCTATCTCAGCCTTGATGAACTGAGAGATGAGTTTTGCTTCGTCTCTTGCTCTCGTAAATATAGCTACGCAAGCAGGATCCAAAGCATCCTTTATGCCTGCCTCAGCAATTGAATGAACCTGATCGAGAACTGTCATAAGCCCCATGTGGAGTTGATTTGAGTACCTTGCTCTGTCAACGAGTTTTGCTTTATCATCTCCCAGTTTTGCGAACTTTTCTTTTGGGGAACCACAACGAGGGCATTTATCAGGAGCTTCATTCCCATCAAAAACGTAATTACATACACCGCATTTAAACTTTGCCATCTTGTCACCTCCTTTTTATTATTCCTCTATAGATATAGCCGCAACCGGACATTCGTTGGCTGCCTTATTGCTACACTCTCGGCTGTCTTTGGGCACAACATCTACCAATACTTTTGCCTTATCGCCTTCCATTTCAAAAACCTCCGGGCAGGTTTGTGTACAAAGTGTGCAGTCTGTACATGCAAATTGCATTTTTCCCATACCTTAAGAGGGCCATGAGCATGGCTGAGCTTAACCGTAAAAGAGGTTTTAGGGAAACTGGCTCCTCCGCTGAAACTGGCATGACCAAGAAAGGTATCACCGCAATAAAGCTCAACCCACTCAATAAAGTGGCCAGGCTCGTTCGGGTGAACTAAGAGTCTTCCCACCTCTATTTTCACCTCAAACGGCTCATCCTTTTTAACCTTATCCGGCGCCTCAATTACGGGGATATGTTTTTTCTCAAGGTCTGTAAGGTTATTTTTATCCTTTGGCTCATTTACCCCACATAAAATATCCTCTTCGCATATCCATTGCCTTTCCATCTCTACCACCTCCTTTTACCTTTGACATCAAAAGATTCAAAGCTCTCTTTTTATCTTCCCAACAAGAGAGAAAGTTCAACAACATGCTCTTCTTCGTCAATTATTACATGGCGAATATCATGCTCAACAGTTTCAAATTCATACTGCAGTTCTTTTTTATTATTGATTACCTCCTCATATATCTTTCTGTAAAAGTCAATTGCCTCCTTCTCGTTCTTAAGATTTACTTCAAGAATATCCTTTGTATCTTTTGCCTTGTGCGTCTCGGCAAGCCCCATGCTCGGCTCTCCTCCCAAATAACTGCCAATAAGATTGCGAAACATACCTTCGTGCTTTTCTTCATCAGAGGCGAGTTCTTTAAGACGCTCTACGATTTTCTCCGCAGCGAGGCCTTTTATCAGCTCTGCATGGGCAAGATACTGTATTCTTGCTGAATGTTCTAATTCCAAAGCCTGGTTTAACATATTTACCAATTTTTCTTTAACACTTGCCATTTTAAATACCTCCTTTTTTTATTCTTTCTTCATCGGTTGTCCACAGCAACTTTTTACCTTTTCGTCTTCTTTAGCCTCCCGAATTTCCTCCTTGCCGCATACTGTACTTTCATACGGCGCTTTTTCTTTGGTGAACAACTTCCCCATCCCATTGTTATCACCTCCTTTCAAATGTAATAGAATTAATAAAATCCAGTAGTGATTCATCGCTAAATGGTTTCTGTAAAAAACCTTTCGCTCCTGCCTCCATTACCCGCTCACGGTCACCAGCCTGTGCGTGGGCGGTAATAAAAATAATATGTAATCTTGAACACAAGGCGTTTAACTTTTTCTGGAGCTCAAAGCCATCTATGTCAGGCATCCGAATATCCAAAATCAAAATACCTTGCGTATCCGGGGGGACGGAATCTAAAAAGCCTTGTGCCGAATTAAATGTCTCCGCATAAAATCCGGCTGACTTCATTAGTCGGCTGAGCGCTCTGCGTACAGATTCGTCGTCATCAACTACATAGATTTTTGGTTTAGTCTTCATCTTCAGGAGTGATGATAGCAGATGGGAAGAATGTTGTAAATTGGACCTTAGTCCAATAAGGGAAGGATTACTTTTGGGCTGGGGTTATTCCGCACTTTTGGGTAAGGCGGACAAGTTCGGCTACTGATATAACCTGCATCTTTTGCATCACACGGCCGCGGTGAACTTTAATCGTCTTCTCAGTAACCTTTAGCTGGGAAGCAATTTGCTTGTTTAACATTCCGGTAATTACCCAGCGTAAAACCTGGTATTCCCGAGGAGTAAGGCTAGTGACCCTACGCTCGATTTTTGTCTTTTCAGCCTCGTCTTTTCGTTTCTCTACATCCTTATCTATGGCTCGGTCAATAGCAGAAAGCAATTCTTTATCATCAAAAGGCTTGGGCAAAAAATCTACCGCTCCGTCTTTCATTGCTTTAACACTCATAGGAATGTTACCGTGACCGGTGATAAATATAATAGGTAAAGAAATACCCTTTTGGGCGAGCTCTTTTTGAAGGTCAATACCGCTTAGGCCTGGCATACGCACATCAAGAACTAAGCAACTAGGGCCGCTATAACGTTTGCGTTGCAGAAACTCTTCGCTAGAGGCAAATGTCTCCACCTTGAATCCCACTGACTTAATTAACCTCTCTAAGCCCTTGCGGACCGAAGGGTCGTCATCTGCGATGAATACCATGGGGGCAGACTTTTTCATTTTTCTACTTCTACTGTTTATTTCCTCCGTTGCTCAGGATGAACCCTGAGCCTGTCAAAGGGTTCATTCAGAATGCTCCTTGTGTATAGGCAGTGAAAAAAAGAATGTTGCCCCTCGGTCAGGATTATTCTTTGCCCATAACGATCCGCCATGAGTTTCAATAATCGCTTTATTAATCGAAAGCCCCATACCTAAGCCTTCTTTCTTGGTGGTAAAAAATGGTTTAAATAAACGTTCTATATTTTTTTCATCAATCCCAATTCCAGAATCTTTTACGCCAACAGTGATGAACTTATCATTCTCTTGTACTGTGCGGATACACAACCTTTTCGAATCTAAATCTTTCATTGCCTCGCAGCTATTGAGAATAAGATTTAAGATAACCTGCTCTAACTGTATGCGGTCGCCGCGCACAAGCGGAATATTGTCATTAAGTTCAGTGCTTAAAGATATATTCTTTATCACTATATCGCTGTGTACAAGAGAGATAACTTCTTGAATAACATCATTGATGTTCAATGTCATAAATTCGAACTCAGATTTTTTCAATAGCGCCCGAAGTTTGGTGATTACTCCACTGGCACGTTTATCATCTTTAATAATATCGGAAAGTATTTCCCCAATTTCATTAAGGTCTGGCTTTTTCTTCGCCAGAAATCTCTGCGCTGCCTGGGCGTTACTCATAATGGCCATAAGCGGCTGGTTAAGTTCGTGGGCTAATGCCGCAGTAAACTCTCCCATTGTGGCTACCCGCGAGACGTGCATCAACTCTTCCTGAAGCTTACGGGAATCTTCTTCTCTCTGTTTGCGTTCACTGATATCCTGCACCGTACCTATCCCACTAATGGCTTTACCTTCGTTGTTAAACTCCACTTGAGCCTTCTCCCTGACCCATTTTAATTTACCACCGACCACTATTCTATGCTCAATATCATAAGGTTTCTTATTAAGCGCCGCCTTCCAGCAGTTATCTACATACCCCCTGTCGTCAGGATGGACAATTTCCAGAAATTTTTCGTATGTCAAAGGTGACCCAATAGGTAAACCAAACATACGATATGTCTCATCGGACCAGACCAGTATATTATTTACTATGTCGAGATGCCAACTCCCGATATGAGCCACTGCCTGTGCTCTATTAAGATTGTCTTTCATTACCTTCAACGCATCCTCCACCTGTCTTCGTTCGGTTATATCCTCAAAATATAGTAGAGCTTTTCGGCCGGAAGGTAAATCAACAGAGGTAGCAGAAATAATCAAGAAACAGTCACGTTTCTCCTCTCCCATAGCAAGCTTTACCTCCTGACGATAATACGTTTTATCATTCTGGAATACATCCCACACAATGCGTTTTACAGAACATTCCTTGCAAGAAGAGCTAGAATCTAAAATATGATGCTCCTGCAAAGAATGAACACAATTAAGGGCATTGCCAAAACAGAAATCTTGGCTCTCTTTTGCTGTTTTCCTGAGGTGCTCTTGGGCAGCGTGAGTCATTTTGTAGATTCGCCTGTCCTCATCAAGAAGAAACATTGGCACAGGAAGGCTTTGAAAAAGCAAATCAAATGCCACTTCCTCAGGCTGGGAAGTCAATTTTTCCCTTAGGTGTTTCTCTTGTGACCGATTCTTTATCGCTTTTTCATATACTTTACCTTGCCCTGATTTCTTATCCATCCCTCAATCTCCTTAACATCAAATATATCCATTAGGACTGTTAGCCTCCCAGGTTACCAAAAATTTTAAACGAGAAAACACCCACATAGTCCCCACTCAAGGGTTGCCCGAAACGGGCAGAGGGCGTTAACCACTTGAGAATCTCCCGAGTTTAGTCATGGAGAGTATCAAGATAAAAGTGAAAGTTCTCTCTGAGACAACCTACCTATTCTCGCTTTTATCTTTCAGTATGAAAAAAACCTCTATCAGTAGCCATAGTCGGCTTTTATGCTGGAAACTTTTATCTTGGCATCAAAATCGAGTAAAGACTTTGCTTCATCAGAAATCCAGGAAAACTTATGCCACCACGGCTTACTCATCACCTGCGCCAGTTTCTTAATCTGTTTGATACGGGGAAGAGCAATCCGTTTAAAGCTCTCTTGTAAACTGTCCCAATCCTTTGTCTTGGGGTCGGTAAACGATTCTTTAAAATAAGCCCGTCCACACATCGGCCCTGCAAAAAGATCTGCCACGATCCCATACTGGGAAGAATATTGCTCAAAATCGACAGCAGCACTAAGGAGTAACATTGGTCTGGGAACAATTTTAGCCATTGCTTCCGCTGACTCTCTTATAACTTTTGCATCGCATATTTTGGTAATCTCATCACCCTCTTCCACCCAGAGAACCGGCACTTGAGTCTTATAAAAATGTCCTAATGGGCCAAAGTCTTCCGCCATCTTCACCAAGTCATCGGGAAGCCTCCTGGCCATATCAATTTTCGATTCATCCGGCAATTGAAATATCAGTGTCTCGTTGAACAGGGGCTTGCCGAGCTTCATACATCTTTCAAAGACTCCCTGTAACCACTCCCGGTTCTCTTTCCAGCTCTCTTTATGGTCTGGATTAAGCTTCACCAGAGTTTTAAAAGCGTCTACCTCATCCTTACATTCTTCTGGCTCGATAGATAACTGGGCAAGCTGACCATGTCCGCCATCAACCGGAATGGTATTAGTGTCCTCCAGTCTCCCGATAAGGAGAACCTTCTCCCCCAATAACTCCCTGAAGCCAGGACTCCCGAAGGCTAACTGATTGAATAGAGCAGCCGTAGAAATCCCACCTAAAGACTTAGCAAATCTCCGGCATACTTCTTTCACGTCCTCATCAGTACCCTTTCTGCTTTCACCAATGTGCTTTAGATACGATGTAGTTAATTTAAGGTAAGAGTTATGTTGGTCAGAAGCAAAAACATCCAAAGTACCAGAAGGTGCATATTTAGCTAATACTTTAAAGATAGACTCTTCCACTTCAACACCATCGGGAAATTTCGCCCACACACCCATTTCTTCCTCCTCCTTTTTAACATAAAATTTATTGCCACGACAGCCTATCTGTCAATGGTGAGATGAATTCTACCAAATTACTGTGCATCGTTGCAAGGAAAAAATATTTAGTCTCTGGGGAGTAACAGTCCCTAAAATATTTTGTTCCTTTAATATAATTTTTTTAGTATAATAAAAATTATTCTAAAGGAAGTACCTCTTATGGCTAAAGTGTTAACAACCTGTATATATTGTGGCTGTGGTTGTGGCTTGTATCTCCAATCTGAGAATGGCGTAGTTTGTGGCTCCTATCCCAGTAGCAACCATCCTGTTTCTCAGGGCGCTCCCTATCTTTTCTTTCAGTCAACTAAAGAAATTTCCCGAAAAAGAAAGGGCAATATAAAAAATTGAAAACTCATTAAGGAAAGAGCAAAATACCGGATAAGCAAGACGAATAATACAATCTATTAGGAGATAAGCAAGATGAAAATACTTAAAGGTACAGCAGTAGCACCAGGTTTAACCAAAGGTATAGTCTGTGTATATCTAAACGAAGAAGAATCAAATGTGCCACACTATAATATTACAGATGTGCAGGTCCCCAATGAGATTACTCGACTGAAAGAAAGTTTTGAAAAAACAAAAAATACTATAGAAGAGATGACTAAAATTTCCGAAAGACTTTTTGATAAAAAGGCTACGGAAATATTTAATGCCCATCTTATGATTTTAAAAGACCCAGAACTATTTAAAAAAATCTCTCATTTGGTAAAAGAAAAAAAAGTAAATGCCGAACACGCAGTAAATGATATTTTTGAGGAATATATAGACCTATACGAGACCAAACAAAGCCATTTTAGAGAATTAGCTCACGATTTTATAGATTTGAAAAATCGTGTATTGACATCATTCACTGGGCTTTTAGGACATTTCGAATGCCCCGTAGGAGAAAGACAACCTGTTATTGTAGTATCAAAAAGGTTAACGCCATCCATGGTTTTAAATATTCCTCAGCAAAATGTTCTAGCATTCGTTACTGAAGAAGGAGGGTATACAACACACGCCACAATTCTTGCCCGCTCTCTCAACATACCTGTTATATTCGGTATAAATGTAAAAGATAACTTGAAATGCACAGATAGAGCAATAGTTGACGGTTTTTCAGGAAAAGTAATAGTTTTCCCCGATGAAACTACTGATAGATATTACTCCCAGAAAATAGAACAATTTAAGAAAAGAAAAATCTCCTGTGATATAAGAAAAGATTTGCCCCCTAAAACAAGAAGTAATGTGAGAATTAAATTGAAAATAAATATAAACACGCCAGGCGAATTAGAAATGACCAAAGACTTCAATCACGATGGAATAGGACTATTGAGAACCGAGTTTCTCTTTCTGGAAAGGAATCACCCCCCTTCTGAAGAGGAACAGTTCAATATGTATAAACTAATATTAGAAAAAGCTCAAGGCAAACCAGTTATGATTAGACTATTAGATATAGGCTCAGATAAGTTACCTCTATTCTTTAAACTTCCTAATCAAACAAATCCTGATATGGAAATAAAAGGAGCAAGAGCAACGGAAGTTTTTTATGAAATATATCTCACCCAAGCAAAAGCTATACTAAGAGCATCACGATTTGGTGACTTGAGAGTCGTTTATCCTATGGTTTCAGATGGTAGTGATATATTAACATTTAAAAAACTTATGTCCGCTGCAAAAAAAGTTCTGAGAAAAGAAAAGAAGGAATTTAAGGATAAAATAATTGATGGTATTATGATAGAAACACCCTCTAGTGCGCTAATAGCTGATGTGCTTTTAAAAAATGTGCATTTTGCTAATATTGGTTCAAATGACCTTGTGCAATACACTCTCGCCGCCTCCCGGGGTAACCCCTTGGTAGAGAAAAGATACCATATTTTGCACCCCTCATTAATAAAATTGTTTGAGATTATCGTTAAAGCTTCTAAGAGGCACAAGAAAGAGGTTTGTCTTTGCGGTGAGATAGGGTCTTTTGAAAAATTTTATCCGCTCTTCTTAAAATTGGGTTTAAGAAGTTTCAGCGTACCAGTATCAAGGTTTCCCTATATAAAATGTGAACTTTTATATATGACAATTCCCAAGAAATCGAATAAGCTGAAAAAGATTTACTCTGCAGGATCGAAACCAGAGTTAGACAGACTACTTAAAAATTTTTATCAATGAGAAAAATCGAGCATTGAAGAATATCCAAACAGCAAGCTGGCATAGTCGCCAATCCACTCCAGGTGGATTGGCTTTGCCAAATAAACGATGACATAATAAAAAGGTTGGCCCTCATTAACCGCAGGCCAACCCTGAAGACAGGAAATCCGGTTATAGAAATAGACCTTCTCCTGTTACTCCACCTGGATATCGTTCCCTTTTGCTGTGGCTTCTTTCGTCTTGGGCAATTCAATCGTCAGAACTCCGTCCTTGTAAGAAGCCTTGACCTTTTCTTTTTCGACTGCTACAGGTAAAGGAAGGGTTCTATAGAAACTTCCATAGGCTCTTTCACTATAGTAGTAGTCCTTTTCCTTCACTTCCTGTGCCTTTTTGGTCTCCCCTCTGATCGTAAGAATGTCGCCATCGACACTCACCTTGACGTTTTTCTTGTCTATTCCAGGAAGTTCAGCCTTAACCAGAATGCGGTCATTCTGGTCATAGACATCTATCGCCGGAGACCAAAATCCTTCTCCCCAGAGACCCAGTCTTCGCTGTGCCATCCTGCCAAAGAATCGGTCGAAAATAGTCCCCATATCTGCCAGTTCCCTGAAAGGTTCCCAGGGTATTAAGTTTGCCATTGTTACCACCTCCTACCTTTAATTATTTTCTGCCTTCATTAATTTAGATGCAAATTTCTAAAAAAGGATTCTACTTTGCGGCAGGCTAAATGTGGAGAAAAGCGGGTTGACTCTTAAGGCGGGTTATGTTTCTTCCTCTTTTCTTATTTCTATTTGCAAAAATTCATATAACCTTATATGTACCTCTTCAGGAATTTCGATTTCTTCCTCTTCCATTTCTTTACATAACTGGATAGTCTTATTAAAAGTATTAAATAGAACCTTGCAGCCAAAATCTTCACTTACCAGTTCATCAATTTCAGCGCAGATATCAGATTCTAATTCTTCATCGAAATAATCGGTTAAAAGTTGACAAAGCTTCTTGAAATCTATCATCCTCTACTCCCATATCACTGGAAATATTGAGAAAGTCTGTCTCTTAAAAACAGACGCGCCCGGTGCAAGCGCGATTTCACCGCGGGAAGAGAAATTTTCAGCACCTCAGCAACCTCTTCATTAGACATACCATTAAGTCCTCGCAAGAGAAAAACCGTTCTATATTCTTCGGGAAGTAAATCTATTGCCTCTGATAAAGTCTTTTTAACTTCTTTGTTTTCTAATGTTGCCAGAGGGCTTTCCGACCAATCGTCGCGAAGTTCTCTTTTTATTTCATCTTCCTTTTTAGTCAAAATAGGCACATCTAAAGAAACAATCTCCATCTTTTTTCTCTTCCGTTTTCTCATTAAACATATATTCACAGCGATACGATAAAGCCAGGTTGAGAATTTCGCTTTACCTTTGAAACTTGCAAGTTTTTTAAACGCCTGCAAGAATGTTTCCTGAAGAACATCGCTGGCATCTTCTTTATTGCCCATTATGCGATAAGCGAGATTATAAGTCTTCTTCTCATATCTTTTGACAAGTTCCTCAAAAGATGGATAATCGCCTTTTTGGGATTTTTTAACTAAAATCTCATCAGAAACCAACATCAATCCCTCACTTATTTAGATGAAATATTCTTTCTGAGGATTCATTTCTTTTCCCTGTCTCGCCCGGCAGATTATTAGCTCCTCTCCTCCGGGGGTGCAGGGTTTATGCCATACCCACGCGTTTTCTTTCCGCTAATAAAATAATATGTCTTAGTTCCTCTTAAAGGGAAATATGATTGCTGAGGTAAATCTACCAATACATTTATCTTGTCCATAAATAGCCCTATTTTCTGTCTTTTTATTATTCTATTTCCTCAGGAAAATCTTCAGATTCTTCCTCGTATGTTTCTTCGGGTTCTTCCTCATATTCTTCTTCAGGTGTGTACTCTTCTTCATAAGATGATTTTTCTACGATGATAACCTTAGCCACTTTCTTGCTATCTTTAACCACAAAGTCGATTCCCACACTATCGCCAATTGTAATTTCTTTCAGTGAGTTTACATTTTCAATTTTCACTTCTGGGTCTATGGCATAGGTAACATCTACTTCTTCATCACTTTCATAATCATATTCTTTAACTATAATTTGGTTAGAAGATAGGCTACTCACTCTACCCCAAGAATATTCCACTTCCTCTTCTTGAGCTAATGATACGCCAGACATATAGCACATTAAAAAAAGGAACGCCAATACCATCGCTCCCATTATATACCTCTTCATTTCTTACCACCTCCTTTGGTGATTAATTTTAGTGCCTATTGACATATCTCACTTCTTCGCAAGGGTTATATAATAAAAGACCTTCCAGAAAACCTTTAACTATGTCTTCAAGGACAGACAAGAACGAAGGCTTTTCAAAATCACGCATCTCAAATTTATGTTCACTCATGATTTTTGTGGTTCCCTCTACCCTCTGGGAAAGGGGCGAGACTGAGGGGCTATCTTCTCTGTGGGACCAGAGGCTACCACTGATACTGTATCCCGAAGTCATACCTTCCAACTGATACACCTGTTGACCTGCCTTCATATTCCCAGGCAATGCGAACCAAAAAAGCGCTTGAGGTTCTGTGCAGGGTTTCAATCCTACCAACGTGAGCCGTGAACCTCCCCGTCTGGTCGGGGGCGCCTGCCTCAAAGCTTTCTCTATAGAAAGAATACGAAGGGATGATGGTGAATCTGGAATTCAATATCAACCGTCCCTGTATCAAGAACGCCGGATTCCATTCAGTCGGCCCATTATGAAAACTTGTTGCGCTGATATATGCCCGGCCTATACCCTGGAAAGACCTTGTAACAGGCCAGGTGGCGCCCATAGCGAAAAGATGGACATCCGCTGTTTCAAAACGGGAGAAACGGTAGTGGGGCATAATTTCTCCCGAGGCAAGAGCCCGATATAAGGACCAGGAAGTGGAGAACCTGGGCGCAATCACAGCCCCGGGACTTACACTTAATTCCCCCTCTAGCCCAGTTTTGGCACCAACACGCAGGGAACCGCCAAGAGTCCCTTGAACATCAGATTGCTCAAAGCGACGGACCACCGTTACTCGTCCAAGAAGAGAGAATCTTGGTGAAGCAGGAATCACAGCCTGCACCATTTCGGTATGGCCCAGGTCAGCGAAGCTAAAATCCTCAAAGATTACCGCAGAATCTATGCGTATCTTCTCAGCGGACGTCATAGAATAGGAGAAAACCAAGAGCATTGCAAGACATAATTGATTAATGCGCCTCTTCCAGACCTTTCTTTTCCATAAATCCCCAGGCATTTTCCCTCCTTGCAAAGTCATATAGCCCTTTTAACCTGAAGAAAGCAGTCATCTGCCGATAGCCAAAATTCTCCAGGACCGCACAAAAGAGAAGCTTGACAAGGTTACGCACTCTGGGATAGCGATGAAGTGTGAACTCTTCTAATAATACGGAGAGCAGAGAGAGGAATATCCCCATCCATACCGCCAGGATGAGAAAGGTCGCCACCGCCTCCCAATACACCGCACCCAGATAGATAGCAATACCAAAGAGTGTATAACCGAACAATTCCACTGCCGGGCTTAGAAGCTCCACCAAAAAGAAATAGGGCATAGCCAGCAACCCTATGGAACCATACTTAGGATTAACGAACATGGTAAAGTGACGGTACAAGGACTGTCCCAGTCCCCTCTGCCATCTGTTTCTCTGATTTCCCAGCGTGCGCCATCGATTAGGAACCTCTGTCCAACAGACGGGATCGGGAATGAAATGAATACGATAGTCTCTTTTTTGTTTCCTCAATCTCCAGTGAAGGCGCACCACCAGCTCCATGTCTTCCCCCACTGTTTCAGTCGAATAACCGCCAATATCCTTGACCGGCTGCTTTTTGAACACCCCAAAAGCCCCGGATATAACCAGAAGGGCATTCCAGGCACCCCAGGCAACCCGGCCTGAAAGGAAAGCCCTGAGATATTCGACTACCTGGAAGTTAGGGAGCCATTTCTTGGCAAGCCCTACCTCTTCTACAATCCCATTGTTAATGCGACATCCATTGGCAACGCGAACAATTCCCCCTACTGCAACCACTTCCTGGAAACGGTCCATGTAAGGACGAATCACCCTGATCAGGGCATCCTTTTCCAAGATTGAATCCGCATCGACGGCGCAGTAGAGCGGATACTGTGAGAAATTGACCCCCGCATTCAAGGCGTCTGCCTTCCCGCGATTTTCTTTGTCCAGGACCCAGAGATTATGATATACTTTCGACCGGTAGACCACCTTTACCGTAGCCGTGGGAAGCTCCCGGTGGTAGACGTGGGCCGTACGCCTGAGAGAGAACACTTTTTCCAGCACACCAAGAGTATTATCTGTGGACCCATCATTAATCACAATGACTTCATACTGTGGATAGTTAAGTCCGAGCAGGGCGCGAACACTGGAGACAATACCCTTCTCTTCATTGTAGGCTGGAACCAGGATGGAGATAGGAGGTGTGACCCGTGCCTTGAGTATTTCAGAAGGTCCCCTGAACCGGAGGATCGAACGGTAATGGATAATGGCAGCACAAGAAAAGAAAAAAAGCAGCAGATAGAGTCCATTGACCATAAAAAAATAGATAAGAATCGACATCTGCAGATACGTCATCATGTAGTTGCCTCCAATTCATCGAGCCACTGAGAAGCCATATCTCTGGCAAAGCGATCCGGTGATTTAAGCGCTTCTTTGAGGGCGATTTTTCCCTCTTTCTCCATTTCACTCAAAGCCTCACCCGCATTAAGCCGCACCCACCAGGCTAAATCCTCCAGGCATTTTAATAGACCAGGGATGGCAGGTGTGAAACGGTTGCGTCCAAACTGCTTAGCAGCCTGGGCCCTCATTTGCCAGGCTGAATCCTTCAAGTAGGAGATGACACCGGACAAGCCCTTGGGATCACCAATCGAACCTATAGCTTTGCACGCCGCCAGGCGAATCTCCAGATTTTGCGAATCCAAAAAGGGCAAGAGTACTTCCAGTGTCCCTGGATCTTTGAATTCCCCCACGAGGTGGATTGCCAGTAACTGGATTTCCCATTCTGGATGCTTACAGAGGTCTAACAATAGAGGAAGCGCAGGTCCACCCATCTCAAAAATGAAAGCATCCATCCGTAAAGCTGCTATCTTGAAGAAGTGAGACATACTCTCCATAATCAGAGGCAAGGTATCCACAAATCCCATGTGGCCTATCGCCCAGGTAGCTTCCAGTCGCACTTCTATATTGTTATCGCGAAGAGCCTCAATCAAATCGTTTTTGGCACGTTGGACATGCATCTGGCCAAGGTCATGCGCTGCTGCCGCCCTCAACCACCAGAACCAGGAACGCCTGAGAGAGCGCATTTCTTTATCGGCAATGCCGGAAAATTCATAAAGTTCCGTAACTCTTGATTGTTGAATTCCAGAAACACCCTCTGATAATTCCAGGAGGATTGCTTTGAATATCACAGCATCTGCCCACCCTAAATTCTTCAGGGAAAGCTTCGCTTCCGTATTTCCTGTACGCAGGAATTCAAGAGCCAGGGACATGAGAGATGCTCGTCGTTTCATTTTGTACTTTTCCCAAAGCACGCCTGTAACTTTTGTCACGACAAGAACAGCGACTAAAGAAGCAACTATGACCGCCAGGATGTTACTCGCCAAGATGCTGAGTGTTAAAAGGGTCACCGGCCAATTAGAAAGATTCACAAATCATTCACCACCCTGCTCTTGCTTTTTGCTCTGGAGTATCCACTTAAATCGCGCCACCTCTTTGGATATCGAACTCTTGCAAATTCACTCTTATATTTTATGTTATTGTATATGATTTTTATTATTTAGTCAATTGTTCGATACTTCAATTAAACTAAAGCGCAGGTTCATCGAACCTATACGTAATGGACGGTAAGACAAGATTATATTTTTAGGATGGGGATCTACGAATTTTCTGTGGGAACTCCAATAATATCTTGGAGTTAGGTAGGACTTAATTTTGCCTTTTTATCTTTAATCTAACATTCGAGCTAAGCGGGAGGATGGAGCAGCGAATTGTAAACAGGCGCGAAGTCCCTGGTCTTTCTCAAGGAAATATCTAATCATATACCCAAAACTTACGTATTTTTTTAGTTTTAATATTATTTTCCCCAAGCCTTGATTTAATCGTATTTGTCATATCTTCAATTTCCTTATAGAAAGAAAATATTTCTCTTGTGCTAATTTTATTTCTTAATATCTTATCGAAAAAATTTATATTTTTTGCGCTATCATAAACAATTCCAAAATCTTTTTTTAGCCTATTGCAAATAGTGGAACATAACATACCAATACAAGAGGGATTTTTTAGGTGCCCTAGCATGCACCCTTTTTCTAAACTAAGATATTTACAAATATTTTTGTCTGTATGTTTTTGAGAAACTCGCCTTCTCGCCTTTTCGAAAATCTCGCCAATATTATTTTGCGGGATTTTGTGACCATACCAATTATAATCACAGCAGCCAGCAGGTTTTTTATGGCAATAATCTTTACAAAATTTTCTTGTGTAAAAGAATAGTTCGTTTATCTTAGATTCTGCTCGTATATATTTATTAAGTACTTCTGCAGCTTTTTTATTCGCAGGAAGATAAAATTTCCGCATTAAATTTTTTTTCGACATTTTGGGGCCTGCTGTAGCCACTTGTTAGGTGCCAATAAATAAAGTTCGGTTATTTTTATTTTCATTTTATTTCTTTGAAAGTAGAGCTACTCGATTACCTTCCGTATCCAAAAAAGCAGCCATATAACCATACTCATCGCTTATCTTTGTTTTATGCGTAAGAACTTTTCCACCTGCAGGCTCCACTCTACTTAGAGCCTGGTTGAGATCCTCCCCAGCATTTAAGTAGACAAGTGTTCCATCCTTTGAGGGACTATGGTTTTCACATTTTGAAATACATCCGCTATTGGCGTATCCCTCCGACGAAAACATTCCCAATTTAGTATCCAGAAACTCTTGCTCTTTTATCTCAAGACCAATCACTTTCTCATAAAATTTCTTAGCGCGATCAAAATCATCCACAGGAATCTCGAACCAAACACATAAACTTTTCATTTTCCTCTCCTTTGTTTTTAAGACACCTAACAATTAATAGCTGAATTTCTTATTTCTATTGGTTTTCTTTATTTTTTCTTATTATCATATTTTTAAAGATTATGCAAGAATTAAATCCTGCGGTTTTGAAGGCAGAATTTCCTATTAAACTCAAGGTAAGTTCATCAAACCTATACATCATGGATGGCGAGATTAGATTTTCGGGAAGGGAATTTACGAGTTTCGGTGAGAAATTTAATAATATTTCAGGGCTAATAGATTCTGAGGCAATGGCTTTGCTTAGGCATATTCAACCTCTTTCCAAAATAGTCTTTGACATTTTTCTGCAAGGCTTGATGGGATAAATCCCATCAAAGCATGCTGTACAAAATTCGCGACTGGGTAAAGGCATAGACTCAAGCATACCTTCTTTACTTAGATATTTTAATGTATCTACTCCGATAAAATCTCTGACCCACTCTATACTGTGACGCGAGGCAATCAATTCTTTCTTGGTGGGAAAGTCGATTCCGTAAAAACACGGGAACCTAAGCGGTGGACAGCTAATGCGCATATGCACCTCTTTCGCACCTGCTTCCCATAATGTCTTTACTCTCGCCCGGCTTGTTGTGCCTCTAACAATGGAATCTTCTATAATAGCTATGCGCTTACCCTTGAGGACATCTTTTATAGGATTTAGTTTAACCTTCACTCTAAAATCTCTAATAAATTGAGATGGTTGAATAAAAGTTCTCCCAATATAGTGGTTCCTTATCATACCTATCTCATATGGTATCCTGGATTCTTCGGCAAAGCCAACAGCAGCGTAATTTCCTGAATCAGGAATAGGCATAACCAGGTCGCAATCTGCCGGATATTCACGAGCCAATTGCCTGCCTAATTGTTTGCGAGTCAAATACACATTCTTGCCGAATATGTTGCTATCAGGCCTGGCAAAATATATGTATTCAAAGATACATAAAGAATGTTTATCCTGGGAAAAGGCCTTTATCGACTCTAATCCGTTCTTGTTAATAAATACAACTTCTCCGGGTTCAACGTCTCTGACATATTTAGCCTGAATCAAATCCAGGGCACAGGTTTCACTTGATAAAACATAAGCACCATCTAATCTACCAATACATAGGGGCCTCCAGCCAAAAGGGTCTCTGGCGCCAACCAATGTATCATTCAGCATCAACACAAATGAATAGGCGCCCTCAAGCTGCGACAGTGCTTCAATAACTCTATTTTTGTAACTCTTGTCTTCTGCCTTAGCTAACAGGTGGACTATTATTTCAGAGTCCATTGAAGTCTGAAAGATAGACCCTTTTTCTTCTAAAGCCGCGTGTAACTTTACCGTGTTGGTAAGATTGCCGTTATGAGCGATAGCAATGTGGCTCTTTTTATGTTTTACCAGAAATGGCTGAATATTTTTTGCCAGGCTTGAGCCAGTAGTTGAATATCTCACGTGACCAACGGCTAAATCTCCGTGTAAAGACCTTACGATTCTTTCATCAAACACATCGCCTACCAGTCCTAAGCCCTTATGCTGTGTAGCATTTTTGCCGTCAAAAGTGACTATGCCTGCACTTTCTTCACCGCGATGCTGGAGTGCATAAAGACCTAGATAAGTAAGTCTTGCTGCATCTTTATGACCAATAACTCCAAATATTCCACACATAGATTATATCCTTACCGGAACACCTTTATTTTTTAGATATCGTTTGGTTTCTTTAATTGAATATTCTCCGTAGTGAAAAATAGAAGCTGCAAGCACAGCATCGGCTTTGCCCTCGGTTAAAGCCTGATAAAGATGGTCTAAATTCCCTGCCCCTCCGGAAGCAATCACAGGTATATTTACTGCTTCTGATACTAATCTGGTCAACTCTAAATCATATCCGTCCTTAGTCCCATCTCTATCCATACTGGTGAGAAGAATCTCTCCCGCACCTGAGTCGGCAACTTTTTTTGCCCAATCCAAAACATCCATACCTGTAGGCTTGGTGCCTCCATAAGTATAAACCTGCCAATGCGATTTATCTTCTCTTTTGGCATCTATCGCCACCACAATGCACTGGCTTCCGAATTCTTCTGACGCTTCTTTAACTAAGTGATGGTTTTCTACGGCTGCGGTATTAATGGAGACTTTATCCGCTCCACACTTAAGTAAGGTGCGAATATCCTCTAAGTTTCTTATTCCTCCTCCCACAGTTAAGGGAATAAACACATGCTCAGCTGTCTTTTTCACTACTTCCAAAATTGCCCTGCGCTTTTCAATACTGGCAGTGATATCCAAAAACACCAACTCATCAGCGCTTTCCCGGGAATATATAGAAGCACTCTCTACAGGGTCTCCGGCATCCTTTAAGTTTAAGAAATTAATTCCTTTCACGACCCTGCCTGCCTTAACATCTAAACAAGGTATAATCCTTTTAGCTAACATCGCGCAAAAAATTCTCCAGGACCTGCAAGCCCAGTCTTTCACTCTTTTCAGGATGAAATTGTACGCCCCAAACATTGTTCTTATTTACTGTGGAAACAAATTCTCCGCCATATTCTGTGGTGGTCACTACAGTTTTTCTATCTTCCGGTGCAACATAATATGAATGGACAAAGTAAAAATAGCTTCCCTCCGGTATGCCGGCAAAAATTTTCGCTTTTTTATTTTGCATTTTTATCTGGTTCCATCCCATATGCGGAATCTTCATCGAGGTAGAAAATTTCTTCACCTTGCCTTTTATCACATCTAAACCTTTGTGAACTCCATGTTCTTCGCTCTCGGTAAATAATATTTGTAAGCCCAAGCAGATTCCCATAAAGGGCTTGCCTTCTTTGATTGCATTCAGAATAGCGGGAATAACTTTAAGGTTTGCAAGATTATCCATAGCCCGCTTGAACGCACCCACTCCCGGCAAAACGATTGCAGAAGCTTCGGCTATATCTTCAGGCTCACTGGTAACTCTGGGCGTTGCACCAACAGCTTCTATGGCTTTGTCCACACTGCGTAAGTTACCTAAACCATAATCAATGATTGCAACGAATTTGCCCATTTATCATTTATCTCCCTTAAAGATAAATTTATCAAAATCCTTTTGCCATCCAATATCTTAAATCTGTTGCCACCGACCTTACCGATTGTTTGAAATGGCGAAGCAAACTTTTTGGCGATATCTCTAATTTTTTTCACAGATTCTTTTCTGCAAGAAAGAATAATTCTTGATTGGGTTTCACCAAAAAGAATAGTATCCTTTCTACCAGTAAAATTTAAGTTATCAATAACCGCTCCCATCATATTTTCCTTATCTGAAATGCAACACTCAGCCAATGCAACTGCCAGCCCTCCTTCAGAACAATCGTGCGCGGAATTGACCAGTCCTTTCCTGATAGCTTCCAATGCTGTAGACTGTACCGCCTGCTCCGTTTGTAGATGCAAATCTGGAGCGTCCCCTCTAATCTGGCGGTGCACCTCTTTTAAATACTCGCTACCGCCCAGTTCTTCTTTACAAGTTCCTAAAAGAATAATTATATCACTCTCTTTTTTAAAATATTGGGTGCAAGCTCGTCTTGCATCATTGATAATCCCAATCATACCAATTGTGGGAGTGGGATAGATTGGACCTCTGGCACTCTCATTATAAAAAGAGACATTGCCACTGACCACCGGGATATTAAAAAATCTGCAGGCATCAGCTATGCCCTGTACACAATTTTTAAACTGCCAGAACCTATCCGGTTTTTCAGGGTCGCCAAAGTTAAGACAGTCGGTTACTGCTGCTGGCTCTGCGCCAGAACATACGAGATTCCTGGCTGCTTCTGCTATTGCAATCTGGGCGCCCCTGTATGGATTTAAGTAACAATAACGGCTATTACAATCAGTAGTGGCAGATATGGCTTTATTACTTCCTTTTAGCCTCAGTACCGCAGCGTCAGAGCCAGGTAAGACTACCGTGTTAGTTTGAACCATATGGTCATATTGCTGGTAAACCCAATTCTTGCTGCAGATTGACGGAGAACTTAAAAGTTTTATCAGAACTTGATTGTAATTATCAGGTTCGGGAATCTTGCTTAAATTAAGTCTGTTCAGCTCATCAAGATAATTCGGCTTTTTAAAAAGCATATCATAACGAGGTGGCTGTGTCAAGAAATGAGCCTTTATCTCTGCTACAACTTTTCCCTCATCTTTGATGCGCACTAAACCGCCATCAGTAACTTTACCAATAATTGTAGCATTTAAATCCCACTTCGAAAAAATATTTTCCACCTCTTTTTCTTTGCCTTTCTTAACGCAGACAAGCATTCTCTCCTGTGATTCGGACATCATCACTTCCCACGGTTTCATATCGGCTTCTCTTCTGGGAACATACTTCAATTCTATCTCCATTCCCGAATCACCGACGGATGCCATCTCGCTGGTTGAGCAGGTAAGACCTGCTGCCCCCATATCCTTAATTCCCACGATATTGCCTGTAGCTATAGCTTCCAGTGTGGCCTCAATCAGGCACTTTTCCGTGAACGGGTCTCCAATCTGGACAGTGGGCCTTTTCTCTTCATTCTCCTTAAATTCCTGGGAAGCTAATACGCTACAGCCCCCAATACCATCTCTTCCCGTACTTGCTCCCACATACATAATGGAATTCTCACTTCCTGTAGCACGGGCTCTGGCTAATCTATTCTTGTCGGCAACGCCGATACTCATCGCATTGACCAGACAGTTGCCACTATAGCTTTCGTCAAAATATATCTCACCACCTACAGTGGGCACACCTATACAATTGCCATAGAATTGAATCCCGTCAACTACGCCTCTTAAAAGATACCTGTTATACGGCTTTGACAATGGTCCGAACCGCAAAGAATTTAAAGATGCTATTGGCCTTGCTCCCGCCGTAAATATGTCTCTTATTATTCCTCCCACACCTGTGGCAGCACCCTGTTTTGGTTCAACCTGTGATGGGTGGTTGTGACTTTCCATCTTAAAAACTATTGCCAAATCATCAACAATGATTCCACCCGAATCTTCTCCTATTAAAGTCTGGTATTTGCCGCTCTTAGGCAAAAGCTTTAACAAATTACGGGAGCGCGGATATCCGCAATGTTCGGACCACTCCACGGAAAACATAGCCAGTTCCGTGGGAGAAGGTTCGCGTCCCAATATCTCCAGAATCTTTTGGTACTCCTCATCTTTTAAACCAAGACTTCGCCAGACTCCGGGCTCTACCATCTTAACCTCTTTTGTTTAACCACCCAACTATCGATTTAAAAATCAAAAATCCATCCTCAGAACCTAATTCTTGCTCCGAGCATCTTTCCGGATGCGGCATCATCCCTAAAACATTGCCTTCTTTATTAGTAATTCCAGCGATATTAGCTAAAGCGCCGTTAGGATTGAAATCTTTGTCCCCAACTCCTTCTCCACGACAATAGCGGAAGGCAATCTGTCCATTCTTTTCTAAATTTTTCAAACCCTGTTCATCAATATAGTAGTTACCTTCATTGTGGGCTACGGGAATCTTTAAGACCTGATTCTTGTTGCAAAGATTTGTGAAAGGCGTGTTCGTATTTTCTGTTTTTATATATACATATTTACAAATAAAATGAAGATTTGCATTCCTTAACATTGCCCCGGGTAAAAGTCCTGCCTCAAGTAAAATCTGGAAACCATTGCAGATACCCATAACTACGCCTTCCTTTTCAGCAAAATCGATAATTGCATCCATTACTGGAGAAAATCTTGCTATTGCGCCTGTCCTTAAGTAATCCCCATAGCTAAAACCTCCCGGCAATACAATACAATCAAAACTGTCCAATTTCGTCTCTTTATGCCAGATGTATTCGACCGGCTGCTTTAGCACATCCTTGACTACATAGAAACAGTCCTGGTCACAATTTGAGCCTGGAAAAACTACAACGCCAAACTTCATCTTACTATCCTCTTATTTCAAACCTATAGTCTTCAATTATAGGGTTAGCCAAAAGTTTTTTGCACATCTCATTCAGTTTCCGTTCCGCAACTTCTCTGTTATCAACGTTCAGTCTAAGGCTAATCAATTTCCCTATGCGTACATCTTTCACTTCTTTGTAACCTAAAGACTCTAATGCATGCTTAACGGTCAAACCCTGAGGATCTGCTATGGTCTGTTTCAAAGTAATATAAACTTCTACCTCTAACATTTTTATTTCACTCCCATTCAATTGTACTCGGCGGTTTAGAAGAAATATCATATACCACGCGATTTATTCCTTTGACCTCATTTATAATGCGCTGGGAGACCCTTTCTAATAATTGATAAGGTAATTTTGCCCAGTGGGCTGTCATTGCATCTTCACTGGTAACTGCCCTTATAGCCAGAACATTTTCATAAGTCCTTTCGTCTCCCATAACTCCTACTGTTTTTATGGGAAGCAGAACACAGAATGATTGCCAGAGTTTGCGATAGAACCCGGAACGTTTTACCTCATCAATTAGAATCCAGTCTGCTTCACGAAGGATATTCAATCTCTCTTGCGTTATAGCGCCTATTACCCGGACAGCAAGTCCTGGGCCGGGAAAAGGTTGCCGATAAATAATGTCTGAAGGCAAGCCCAGTTCTTTGCCCACCAGCCTGACTTCATCTTTAAATAGATTCTTCAGTGGTTCAATCAACTCAAACTTTAAATGTGGTGGCAAGCCTCCCACATTATGATGCGTCTTTATAGTTGCAGAAGGGCCTCCCCGGGCGGAGCGGGATTCAATCACGTCAGGATATAGTGTGCCTTGAGCAAAAAATTTTATCTCCTTTCCTAATCTTTTTGCTTCTCTCTCAAAAACTTTTACAAATAATCCTCCGATTAATTTGCGCTTGGTTTCAGGGTTTTTAACACCCTTTAAACCATTTAAGAAAATATCCTTCGCATCAACAACTTTTATATTCATACGGTAATGTCTCTTAAATCTTTCCTTAACAAGTCTTGCTTCATCCTTTCTTAGTAAGCCATTATCAATAAATATTGCTATCAAATTCTTGCCAATTGCTCTATGAAGCAGTGTAGCTAAAACCGAAGAATCAACGCCTCCGCTAAATGCACAGAGCACTTTCTCCCCGCCTACTCCATTTCTAATCGCCTTTATCGTGTCTTTAACAAATGAGCGCATATTCCAACCAGGTTTGCTGTCTGCTATATCAAAAATAAAATTCTTTAAAATCATCCTGCCTTTTGGCGTATGTACTACCTCGGGATGAAACTGTACTCCATAAAATATTTTATCTTTACTTTCCATTGCTGCAGTGAGGCAATTGTCAGTTGAGCCGATTATCCTGAAACCAGAAGGCAAAGCTGTAATCTTATCTCCGTGACTCATCCATACTATCTCTTTGGAAGCCAAACCCTTAAACAGATTTTCTCTTGACTTAACCTTAAGGGTTGCCTTGCCATATTCTCTTGCGCCAGCTTTAGAAACTTTACCGCCTAAAATCTTAGCCATAAGCTGGGCTCCATAACATATGCCCAGTATAGGAAGACCTATATTAAAAATGTTCTTATCGCATACAGGGCTTTTTCTCGCCATAACACTGGCTGGCCCACCGGATAAAATAATACCTTTTACCCCTTTATCTAAAAGTCTGCTGGCGTCAATATCATAAGAGACTATCTCAGAATATACACCGCATTCTCTTACGCGCCGCGCAATAAGGTGCGTATATTGTGAGCCGAAATCTAAAATTGCTATCCCGTCCCTATCCATCTCTATATCCTGTTATATTCCTGTATAGACTTAACCAGAAAATCACCTTTTAACATCGCCTCTATACCATTTGCTGCTGCCTGGGCACCTTGAATGGTAGTTATACACGGTACGCCGTGCATTGTTGCTAAACTTCTTATGGGCTTCATATCAAACTGCCCTCTCTCACCCGACGGGGTATTTATAATAAGGCCTATCTCGTTTCTTCTTATCAACTCCAATATTTCTTTTTCGCCCTCGCTAATCTTTTTAACTGTGCTGGAGCCAATATTATTGGAGCGAAGAACTTTAGATGTCCCTTCTGTGGCGATTATCTCAAAACCTATATCGAAAAGTTTTTTGGCGATAAATACGATGTCTCTTTTATCATCATTTTTCACGCTGATAAATATCTTACCACTTCTGGGAAGAGCAGAACCTGCTGCCACCTGAGATTTATAAAATGCAATCCCAAAAGATGAATCTATGCCCATAACCTCGCCGGTAGACTTCATTTCCGGACCCAATATAATATCCACGCCGGAAAATCTGGAAAAGGGAAGAACTGACTCTTTAACAGCAATATGGCTTATCAATTTTTCTTTTCTCACTCCCAATTCTTTTAATTTTTTACCAGCCATAATTTTAGCTGCTATCTTTGCCAGAGGTACTCCGGTCACTTTACTTACAAAAGGAACTGTCCTCGATGCCCGGGGGTTCACCTCCAATACATAAACAGTATCGCTCTTCACAGCAAACTGTATATTCAAAAGGCCCTTTACTTTTAATTCTTTTGATATTGCATAGGTATTCTCCCGTATTGTATCGATTATTTCATCACTTAATGTGTAGGGAGGAAGAACGCAGGCTGAATCGCCAGAATGGACTCCTGCTTCTTCTATGTGCTCCATGATACCACCTATTACAGTCAACTCACCGTCAGAAACAGCGTCGACATCAACCTCAATAGCGCCTTCTAAAAATTTATCAACTAAGACCGGTTTCTCTTCTGAAATTTCCATAGCTTCTTTCATAAATTTATCAAGGCTTGTCTGGTCATAAACTATCCTCATTGCTCTGCCGCCTAATACATACGAGGGCCTGACCAGCACAGGATACCCGATTTTTTTAGCAATCCTTTTTGCTTCTTCTCGGGAAGTGGCAGAGCCATTTGCTGGCTGATTTATCCTGAGTTTCTTTACCAGTCTTGCGAATTTATTCCTGTCTTCTGCCCGATCAATAGATTTAACGCTGGTGCCTATTATCGGCACCCCTGCATCCATAAGCTGCTTTGCCAGGTTAAGAGGAGTCTGCCCCCCGAATTGAACTATCACGCCATCCGGTTTTTCCTTATCCACAATATTCATTACGTCTTCAAATGTGAGTGGTTCAAAATAGAGTTTGTCAGAAGTATCGTAATCTGTGGAAACAGTCTCAGGGTTAGAATTAACCATAATCGTCTCGTAGCCCAGTTCCTTAAGAGCGAAAGAAGCGTGGCAGCAGCAATAGTCGAATTCTATCCCCTGGCCTATCCTATTTGGCCCTCCTCCCAATATCATTATCTTTTTTCTCTTGGACTTTCTCGTTTCATCTTCTGCCTCATATGTGGAATAATAATACGGAGTATATGCTTCAAATTCTGCTGCGCAGGTATCTACAAGTTTAAATGTAGCCTCTATTCCTTCTCCCTTTCTTAACTGCCTGACCGAAATTTCATCGGAATTAGTCAAGCCGGCAATCTGCCGGTCACTAAAACCATATTGCTTGGCCTGTGTTAATAACTCCCTGCCAAGTTTTCTACTCTCATTATACTTTTTCTTTATCTCCTTTTCTAATTTTACGATATCGCTTATGTTGCTTATAAACCAGGGATCTATACTGGTAATCTCTGATATCTCTTCTACGCTCATACCTTTCTGCAATGCATACTTGATGAAAAATATCCTTGAGGCATTTGGCTCTTTCAGTCTAAGGATGAGCTTGTCATAGGGAATTTCTGTATATTTCTTCTTATTATCCAAGCCTGAGTGACCAGTCTCTAAACCACGTAAGCCCTTTTGCAGCGCCTCCTTAAATGTTCTGCCGATAGCCATTGTTTCGCCAACCGATTTCATAGAGACTCCTAAAATATCTTTTGCCTCGGGAAATTTCTCAAACGTAAATCTGGGAATCTTAACAACGCAGTAATCTATGGTCGGCTCAAACGAAGCGGGAGTCTCCTTTGTAATATCATTTCTTATTTCATCAAGGGTATAACCTACGGCGAGTTTAGCAGCAAATTTAGCTATAGGAAAACCTGTTGCTTTACTGGCGAGAGCAGAACTTCGCGATACCCTCGGATTCATCTCTATTACCACCATTCTGCCGTTTTTGGGATTGACCGCAAACTGAATATTGGAACCACCTGTTTCTACTCCAACCTCCCTTATTATCGCAATTGCTGCATCTCTCATTTTCTGGTATTCTTTATCCGTTAAAGTCTGTGCCGGAGCAACGGTTATGGAATCTCCGGTGTGAATACCCATGGGGTCAAAATTCTCGATAGAACAGACAATAACAACATTATCTTTCAAATCCCTCATCACTTCAAGTTCATACTCCTTCCAGCCCTGGACAGATTCTTCAATAAGGATTTCGTTAATCATGCTATTCTTCATGCCCAGGTCGGCTATTATTTCAAATTCTTCTTCTGTGTTGGCTATGCCGCCACCTGTTCCGCCCAGGGTAAAGCTGGGCCTGATAATGAGAGGTAAGCCAATTTTTTCCAATGCCTCTCTTGCTTCTGCCATATTATAGGCTAAAGCGCTCTCAGGCAAATCCAGGTGGATTTTTTCCATCGCCTGTTTAAAATATTTTCTGTCTTCAGCCTTTTTTATGACGTCATAATTCGCACCTACCATTTTTACATTGTATTTATCCAGGATGCCTCTTTCTGCCAACTTTACCGCAGTATTTAAACCTGTCTGTCCACCTAATGTGGGAAGAAGTGCGTCAGGCTTTTCTCTTTCTATAATCTTTTCCAAAACTTCAGGTGTTATAGGCTCTATATACGTCGCATCAGCCATTTCCGGGTCGGTCATTATAGTTGCAGGATTTGAATTGACAAGTACAATCTTAAAACCTTCTTCCTTAAGCGCCTTACACGCCTGAGTTCCTGAATAATCAAATTCACAGGCCTGGCTAATTATTATCGGCCCTGAACCTATAATTAAGATTTTATGGATGTCTGTTCTTTTAGGCATGGTTCTCTTCCATCATACCAACAAATTCTTTAAATAAGTATTGCGAGTCGTGAGGTCCGGGAGAGGCTTCCGGGTGAAATTGCACTGAAAATATAGGGAGCCTCTTATGCCTCATTCCTTCCAAGGTGTTATCATTAAGATTAATATGTGTTATCTCGACTCCATTTTTATCCAGAGAATCTATATCTACACAGAATCCATGGTTTTGAACTGTAATAGAAATTTTTCCCGATTTTAATTCTTTGACAGGATGATTTCCGCCGTGATGACCGAATTTGAGTTTATAAGTCTTACCGCCAAAAGCTAATCCCAACAATTGATGGCCTAAACAGATTCCAAATATAGGCAATTTGCCAATCAATCTCTTTACAGTCTCTACCACATAGGGAACTCCCGCAGGGTCTCCCGGGCCATTAGAAAGCAAGATGCCGTCTGGCTTCATGCTAAGAATCTGTTCAACTTCAGTTTTGGCTGGAACAACAATAAGAGAGCAATTCCTATCAACTAATTCTCGCAAAATATTAGACTTAACCCCGCAGTCAATAACTACAACTTTGTATTTACCTTCTTCATTGCAATTCTGTACCTTATCCAGTGTAACTTCCTTAACTAAATCTCTTCCCACCAGACCCGGTGATGACTTAGCCTTACTGACCAGGCTCTTATCATCCAAATCCTTTGTGGAAAGTACAGCCTTCATCGCTCCCTGGAGGCGTATATGGCGGGTAAGGGCCCGGGTATCGACTCCTTCTATACCTACTATATTATTCTCTTCAAGATATTCGTCTAAGCTCTTTTGTGAGCGCCAGTTGCTGGCAATACGACTACATTCTCTAACTACAAAGCCTTCTAAGAATACCTTTCTTGATTCTACATCTTCTGAATTTATACCATAGTTGCCGATGAGGGGATAGGTCATAGTGACAATCTGACCTTTGTAGGAAGGATCAGTGAGGATTTCTTGATAACCAGTCATACTGGTATTAAAGACTACTTCTCCATACCTCTCTCCGCTTGCACCGAAAGGATATCCCTGGAAGACCGCGCCATCTTCTAAGACTATCTTTGCTTTCTTTAATTTGTACATTGATCATTGATTCGGTATTGTTTATTTTGTCTTCTGTTTTATCTTTTTTATCTTTCTTCTCTCCATTGGCTCAGGTTCACAATCACTGAACTCTTCACATTCCCAGACAGGAAACTTTCTTGGCAAAGCGCAATCTTTGTCATGTTCACATGTACTACATAACCCTTTTTTCTTCTCCATAATTACTACCTCCCTTTCTTTTTATCTCATTGACCATAACCAGGTTGGTGATGACACTTTATTTCCCGTCGAGAATTGCTTCTGCTTCCTGGCGATAGGCATTCATCACATAGGGAATACCTGAAATTTTCGCTGCCTCTTCGGTTAAAGCCATAAGGTCTTTTCGGGAAATGGTCCCTATTCTGAAATTTCTACTTCCCGCCATAAGTTGTTGCAGACCAACCTTAATTTTCTGTGTGAAGGTGTAAACTCCAATAGCACCTAAAGGAATATCTTTCATATTTTTGCCGTATTTATCTGCCAATTCTTCATAACAGACAAAGATTTCCTTTTCCGTCTTGCCAAAATCGGACACCGTCTTTGGCAATTCGTTATTTTTAATCCATTCGCCGATATTCTTACCCACCATTCCTGGTATCATCAGAGCGCGGCCCATACAAACTGCCTTCATATACGGCGCTCCCATTGCCAGTACTTTAAATACATGGTCTTCTGTAGAAAAACCGCCAGCAAAGGCAATATCAGGTACACGCACACCTTTCTTTACCAATCTTTCGCAAAATTCATAGGTAAGACTCTGCAAATAAAAGGTGGGAATCCCCCATTCCTCCATCATTCTCCATGGGCTCATTCCCGTACCACCCGCTGCTCCGTCAATGGTCAAAAGATCAATTTTAGCTTGCGAACAATATTTAATAGCCATAGCAAGTTCTCTCATTGAGTAAGCCCCTGTTTTAAGAGTTATTCGCTTAAACCCAAGTTCTCTCAATCGCTCAACTTCAGCTAAGAACGACTCTTCAGAAACAAACCCCAAGCGAGAATGCCTTTCAAATTCTTTAATGGCACCATCTTTGAAAGCCTGTTGATTGGCATGGACTGATGGGTCCGGGGTAACGATGTAGCCACGCTTTTGAAGTTCAAGTGCCCTTTCTAAACCGTTAACTTTTATTTCCCCACCGATACATTTAGCCCCTTGTCCCCATTTTAATTCTATGGTTTCAAGGTTATGTTTTTTTCTGACATACTCTGCTACCCCCAAGCGCGTATCCTCCACGTTCATCTGCACCAATATTTCGCCATAACCCTGGTGAAATCTTTTATACGTCTCTATACGCCTATCCATATCTGGCGATTTTCTGATCTTTCCATTTTTGTCAAGTTCGAGCCCGGGGTCGATACCACAAACATTCTCGCCACAAACCAGAGTAATGCCAGAAATGGCAGCTCCGATAGCAAAATGGACCCAATTCTTTCTGGCTATTTCTGTTGAACCGAGTGCTCCAGTAAAAATCGGAACACTCATCTTGACCTTACTATCCCAGCCATATTCTGTTTCGGTATTTACATCGGGGAATTTCGTCGTATCAGGACCGGGTTCAACACCTTCGGGAAGTCCTCTCGCCCCCAATGCATATCCCTGGATATTGAGATGTGAATAATCTACAGGATAGTCCTTATCTCCTCCTGCGGTGACATCTCCAAAGGGGCCAGGATATATTACCTCTCTACCGCGAAATGAGGCCTTAAAGACCTCACAGCCACCCTTACACCCATCAATACAGCGCGAACAAATCCCCGAGCCAGGAACAACATTCCGGGAACGGTTAAACGTCCTTGTCGCATCATTTGCATTTGGCGTTTGTAAGTTCATCTTCTCTCCTCCTTTCTAATTATTTAAAGCTTTTAAAGTCTCCTACGTTAATTTTCAATTTCTCGATTTTTGTATGAAGGGTATTGCGATTTATTCCTAAAATCTTTGCCGCTCTTAATTGATTCCCTTCAGTTCTGCGCAAGACATTTTCAATCAGTGGTTTCTCAATGACGTTTAATAAAAACTTATAAAGCTTACCCTCCTTTTCGTGTAAAAAGAAATCCTCAGCATCTTTAATTGCTTTGGCTAACATAAGAGAGCTATTTTGACTATTCGCATTATTATCTCTGTAAGAGTGAAAGTCTGACGACTTTGCTATTTTACTCATATGATTTTTAACCTATTTTAATTTCTTCATTTCTGATGTCAGAATGATTGCCTCTGCGACTTCTCGCATAGTCTTACGACGATCCATACTAAATTTCTGAAGCTTAAGATAAGCCTCTTCTTCTGTTAAACCTTCTTCCTTCATCAAAATACCTTTGGCGCGTTCAATTCTCTTACGTGCTTCTAATTCTTCCTGAATCACCCTGCTTTTTACTAAAAGCTCCGTATTCTCAATAGCAACAGCCGCCTGGTTTGCTATGGATGATAAGACATCTATCTCGGTTTCCGTAAAATCATGAGGTGATGGTGTATAACAATTGATTACTCCGATGACTTTTCCCTTGAGTGCCAAAGGAACACACAAAAGGGAACAGAGACCTTCTTTCTTAGCTATGTTTCCATACTTATATTCTTTCTCTTTAGTAACATCTTTTATAGTCATTGGCTGGTTTTCCTTTGCCACTTTGCCAGCAATTCCTTCTCCTAATTTTAAAGGAGGCTTTTTGTTATATTCTTCACTGACGCTCTGAGTAGCCCGTATTACAAGCTCCCCGGCTTTTTCGTCAATGAGCATCAAAGAGCATATATTAGAACCCATCACTTGTGCTGTCACTACTACTATCAGGCGAAGTATATCTTCCAAATACAAATCTGAGGCAATGGCTTTACTTATTTTTGATAATGCCTTAATCTGTTCTTCGTAAGATATGTTATCCACGACAGCCCCCTTTTTGCCCCGTTAGAAATAATATTTCTAACGGGGTTTGCCTAATTTTTAAGCACTCAAAATTAAAAAATATATGACTTTAGACTACTCTTTCAATAAATCTCCTCAAATAATCTAAATAGTGGCGCAAAAGATGAAATTTTTCCCTCAATTCCTGCGAATTGTGGTCAAGTTCCCATTCCGCCTCTGTATCTTCTAAAGCCTTTAGGGAATCTTTAGCCAAAACTTTCACCACGGCTTTAAAGCCTTCCAAGTTGTTCTCGCGCATCTGGTTTTCTACATCCAAAAGCACAGTTCTAAGCCAAACTTCATCCTTCATAGTTATCACTCTTTTACCCCGTTAGAAGGCCCCGTCCGTAAGGGCAGGGATGGAGGTTTTCTGAATGAATGGTTTGGGAGGGGTTTAAAGCCCCTTCCAAACCTTCTAACGGGGTTTACTCTGCCTTAAAAAATAAAAAAGCGTTCTTTACCTCTTAACCTATGAGGCTTAAGAACGCCTTTGTTCTATTCAGGCACTAACGTCGTGCTTTTCTTATCTATACACTCTTACTATATTAAAGTAAAAAATCTCTTGCTTTGGTAACCTCTTTTTTCTCAATATGCATATAATCTTCCGTAAGGACGATGACTTGAGGGCTTGAGCTTCACAAATTCGCTGTTTAGAATATTTTCTATTTTCAACGAAAAATAGACGCAGTACTCTTCTAAATACGTCCTTAATATTTTATTATCTTCTTTCCCTAAACTATTTTTTTTCACTTCTTTTCCCAACTGGTAATCTTCTATATTGCTCCGAATATACATTGTCCCGCCATGCATACCTGTGCCACAATAATTGCCCACAATTGCTCCCTCGGGATTTTTGCCAAAACCCAGTACTATTATTAGTCCACCAGCCATATATTCTCCCAAAAAATCGCAAACCTTACCTCCTATTATTATCACCGGATATAAATCCTTGTAGGATTTCATATGAATCCCTACTCTATATCCTGCGTCTCCTTTTATGTAGATTTTACCTCCCCGCATAGAGTGGCCGACGATATCGCCAGCGTCACCGTGGACAATAATTTTTCCAGAGTTCATTGTATTGCCAATCCCGTCTTGTCCATTAGAATTGACAATAATAGTTGGCCCGTCCATAAAAGCCGATAAATCATTTCCTGGCACTCCATTGATAGTAATCTTTATATCCCCGGATAATCCACCTCCGATATAGCGTTGACCATTAACATTGTCCAAAATTATATTTTTCTTCCCACCATCCACTGCCTGATGGATTAACCCGTTGAGTTCCTTATAATGTATCCCCCTGGCATCTATCCTCACCCCGTTAGAAAATTTCTCTTTCCTTTTGATATATAATTCAGGCATTTATTCCGCTCCCTACTTTGAAAGACCTAAAAAGCTTTTTGTAAATTTTCTAACGGGGCTCATAGTATGGCAACCTCTCCGGTTACAAGATGTTTTCTGTACTCTTTAGGCAGGCTGATAAGCCCGAAATCTTCTTTTAAAAGATTTTCTTTGAAGCCACTCGTATCAACCTTATCCTTAATAAGGCTTGTATAAATTCCTGCTCGCTCTATATCGCCTACAAAGATGACACCTATTATTCTTTTGTTTTTTATGACAATCTTTTTATATAAGGATTTCTCTGGAGCAAAATATTCTAAAACCTGATACCCTTCTTTTTCCGGGCAACTTTCCCCTGCAGAAATAGTGGGAATACCGCATAACTCTACAGAATTCATTGCAAAACTTCCCTGGTATTCCCTTTTCCATCCTGCCATATTATAGCCGGCAATTTTGCCCTGTCTTTTTGCCACAGGCCAGATGGCAATAGGCCGATTTGTGTTTAATAGCGAATCTTTTGCCTCACAACAGTCGCCTGCAGCATAAATATCCTTGATATTTGTCTGCATGAAACTATCAACCAGGATGCCTTTATTCGTGTTAATTGTTGTGTTTTTTACCCCGTTAGAAGGCCCCGTCCGTAAAGGCGAGGATGGAGGTTTTCTGAATAAATGGTTTGGGAAGGGTTTAAAGCCCCTTCCAAACCTTCTAACGGGGTTTACCAATTCAATATTAGGCTTGACACCGATTGCCACAATAACCAATTCTGTGGGAATTTTCTTCTTATCCTTTAGAATTACCTCCTTCACTTTACTATTTTTGCCTTTTATTTCTGCAATCGTATTATTAGTGATAGACTTGCAGCCTATTTTCTCCAAAGCAGCCTCAATTATACCTGAAGCCTTTTTGTCAAAAGTTGCTGACAGAATTCTATCCGCCAGTTCCACAACAGTAACTTTAATCTTTAATTCAATCAGAGCCTCTGTTGCCTTCAGTCCTATCAAACCTCCTCCTAAGACAACTGCTTTCTTAACCTTATTTGCCTTAATATACTTTTCTATTTTTTGCGCATCAGAAAGCGTGGTGAAAGAAAATACCCCATTAAAATTTCTCCCTTTAATTTCAGGAACAATAGGTGCGCCCCCTGTGGTAATCAGCAACTTGTCAAAAGAAATCTTTCGCCTATCAGCTAAAATCACATATTTTTTCCTCAAATCTAATTTTGTTGCCTTATTATTTAAAATCAAATCTACTTTGTTATCCTTATAAAAGTCTTTCCCCTGGAAAGAGATACTTTCCCGTGACACTTTTTTCCCTAAAAAATACGATATTAATGGCCGGGAATAATTTGCATATGGTTCGTCAGAGATGACCGTTATTTTATTCTTGCCATCGTATTCCCGAATTGCCTCTATTGCCGCAATTCCGCTTGCAGAATTGCCAATGATTACATAATTCATTTCTTCTCCTCGTAAACCCCGTTAGAAGGTTTGGAAGGGGCTTTAAACCCCTCCCAAACCATTCATTCAGAAAACCTCCATCCCCGCCTTTACGGACGGGGCCTTCTAACGCGGTAAACTATAGCTTCGTTAGGACAATTTTTCACGCAAATAGGTACCTCTTCACCCATACACAAGTCACATTTAGAAGCTATTTTTTTACCTTCCACATTTCTGGAGATAACCCCAAATGGGCAAACCATAATACACATCCAGCAGCCTATACATTTATCTTCATTCAATAAGATAGCTCCTGTTTTTTTGTCCCGATACATTGCCCCGGTTATACATGCTTCCAGACATGGTCCATCTTCGCAATGCCGGCATTGCAGGGCAAATGAGACATAGCCTTTCTCCTCAACGATAATTCTCGGTATAGGCTTGGGATATTCTCCCTTATATGCCTTGATTATGTTCTTCGTCTTAGAATGCTGCACAAGGCAATGAACTTCGCAGAGTCTACATCCCATACAATATTCTTCTCTTATTATTATCTTTTTCACCCCGTTAGACCTCCTCTTGCATTGATGCCCAACGCGCTTCGTGTGAATTACCCCGAATTGACCAGAAAGGTCTAACGGGGTTCATCTTACCATGCCTCTCCTGCTGGCTTTATACCTAACAATTTTAAATCAGTATCAGATAGACCTACGCCTCGTAATTGTTCTCTATTGCCTCTTAAGGATTCAATTGCGTTTATACCCATACCACCAAGCATCTCCTTTATCTCCAGACTCCAGGCACGCAATAGATTTACTAACCTGCGAGTGCCAATATCTGGATTGAGCCTTTTTGTAAGGTAAGGGTCCTGCGTGGCAATACCCCAGTTACATTTTCCTGTATAGCATCTCTGGCAGAGACTGCATCCCATTGCCACCAAGCTCGCTGTGCCGATGTAAACTGCATCTGCTCCTAAGGCAATAGCCTTAATGACATCTGCACTGCTTCTAAGCCCTCCGGCAGCAATCAATGAAGCCTGATTTCTGATACCTTCTTCTCGCAAGCGTTGGTCTACTACTGCAATTGCCAACTCAGTGGGAATACCGACATTATCTCTTACTACTGTAGGAGCAGCTCCCGTTCCTCCTCGCAAACCATCTATGGCTACGAAATCGGCTCCTGCTCTAACTATCCCGGAAGCAATGGGAGCGACATTATGCACAGCAGAGATTTTTACGCCCACTGGTTTCTTATATCGGGTAACCTCTTTCAAAGCAAAGATTAGCTGCTTTAAATCCTCAATCGAATAAATATCATGGTGCGGGGCGGGAGACAAGGCATCAGTACCCACGGGAATCATTCTCGTCTGGCTAATCTCCTCTGATACTTTTTCGCCCGGGAGATGCCCGCCAATTCCGGGCTTTGCACCCTGGCCAATCTTTATCTCAATAGCAGCCGCTGCTTCCAGATATTCCCTGTGCACTCCAAATCTTCCTGAAGCCACCTGAACAATCGTATTGGCACTATATTTGTAGAGTTCTTTATGTAATCCTCCTTCTCCGGTATTATAAAATGTTCCTACCTCACGAGCCGCTCTCGCCAGAGACTTGCATGCATTAAGGCTTATTGAACCATAACTCATAGCGCTGAATAAGATTGGCGTCTCTAATTTAAGCTGCGGAGGAATTGAAGTTTGTAATTT
>CAYOFG010000008.1:0-57730 GCA_964403285.1 uncultured Clostridia bacterium
CTTCAGAATCTCCTCCACCACGAGCTTCAGTTTCGGCTGGACTTTGCCAATAATCATTTGGATCATCCGGAATAAATTTAAGTGGATTATCCCTAATGATCAGGTCATAAATGTCATAAATAATAGGTGGAATTTCCTCTGGATATTGAAGTTCTTCAGCTTTTCCTAGTGAAAATAGGGATAATACGAGCGTACACGCGATGAATAGCGGCGTTATTTTTCTCATAAAGAATACCTCCTCTTTTCATTATACCATAAAAAAATTTTACAAGGTTCAGTATTTCTTGTCAAGTACAATCTTTTCTCGTTAAGCAATAATTGCTATCTTGCTATTAATCATTACCTGGAAATTATTGAATAATCCTTACGACGTCAACCTAAAACTAATTGGGAATCGCCAAAAATTCACAAAAATTGACAACAAATGAGAAAATTGAATAACCTAAAAAAACACTTGCCAATCATTTATTTCATTAGTATAATAAAATCGGCTTTGACAATTATGTAAACCTGAGGTCGTAGGTTCAAGTCCTATCGCCAGCTCCAGAGAAAGATAAGAGAAGGATTTAAGAATTAAATTGAAACGAAATTAAGCAAAGCTTGCGCTTTGCGGCTACAGGAAAGAAAGCAAAGGCTGATTCACATAAGGACAGGTGGCGGAGTGGTTAATCGCACTGGACTGTAAATCCAGCGGACGTAGTCCTTCGGAGGTTCGAATCCTCCCCTGTCCATGTTGTTTTACGAAGAAAAGCACTAGGCGGGAGTGATTCAATGGTAGAATATCAGCCTTCCAAGCTGAATGTGCGGGTTCGATTCCCGTCTCCCGCTCCAAAAGTGGGAATCGTTTATGCCCATGTAGCTCAGTTGGTAGAGCACATCCTTGGTAAGGATGAGGTCACCGGTTCGATCCCGGTCGTGGGCTCCAGGTGATATAAGAAAGTTGATAAAAGGAGGTTGTTATGGCTAAGGAGAAATTTGTACGAACCAAGCCACATGTAAATGTGGGGACGATTGGACATGTAGATCACGGGAAGACGACGCTCAGTGCGGCAATTCTTCTCTGCTTATCGAAGCAAGGGAAGGCAGTGCCGAAGAGAGTAGATGAGATTGACAATGCACCTGAGGAGAAGGAGAGGGGGTTAACCATTGCCATAGCTCATCTGGAATATGAGACAGACAAGAGGCACTATGCGCACATAGATTGTCCTGGGCATGCGGACTATGTAAAGAATATGATAACCGGGGCGGCGCAAATGGACGGGGCAGTTTTGGTAGTGAGTGCGGCAGATGGGCCGATGCCGCAGACCAGGGAGCACATTTTATTAGCCCGACAAGTAGGGGTTCCGGCAATAGTAGTATTTCTCAATAAGGTTGATCAGGTAGATGATAAGGAACTTCTGGATTTAGTAGAACTGGAAGTGAGGGACTTATTGACGAAGTACGAATTTCCCGGGGATAAGATACCGGTAGTAAAGGGTAGTGCGACAGAAGCGTTAAACTGTGGCTGCGGGAAAGAGGATTGTCCTAAATGCAAGCCTATAATTGAACTTTTGAAGGCGATAGATGAGTATATACCGGATCCCAAGAGGGATGTAGACAAGCCATTTTTGTTAAGTGTAGAAGATGTATTTAGCATAACCGGTAGAGGGACAGTAGCCACAGGGAGAGTAGAGAGAGGGAAAGTAAAGGTAGGGGATGATGTAGAGATCGTAGGGATACAGGAGACGAGGAAGAGTGTGGTTACCGGGGTAGAGATGTTCAGGAAGACGCTGGATGAAGGGAGAGCAGGAGACAACGTAGGAGTACTTCTGAGAGGAATAGAGAAGGAACAGATAGAGAGGGGGCAGGTGGTGGCAGAGCCCGGGACAATAACACCCCACACCAGGTTCAAAGGGCAGGTATACGTATTGACCAAGGAAGAAGGGGGAAGGCACACGCCATTTTTCCCGGGGTATCGTCCGCAGTTTTATTTTCGGACGACAGATGTAACGGGAGTGATGAAACTTCCGGAGAAGGTAGAGATGGTGATGCCGGGAGACAATGTAGCTCTTGAGGCAGAGTTGATAACACCCATAGCTATGGAGAAGGAGTTGCGGTTTGCCATCAGGGAAGGCGGACACACTGTTGGCGCAGGAGTAATTTCAGAAATAATGAAATAAAAGAGGGGACAGAATGATTTTTTGCTGTAACTGTCCCGATGAATCGGGACGATAGCTCTGCGTCAGTGTAGGGGCGACACTCCGTGGTCGCCCGAAGGAGGGATGGCACAGAGTCCGTCCCCTACAGCGAAGCAAAGCTTTCGCTTTGCTGCTACAAGATAAATATCAGGAATAATAAGGAATTGGAGTTAAACAATGGCTAAAGCCGAGATAGTGACTATTAGTCTTGCCTGTAGTACATGTAAAAGGCGAAATTATACATATAGAAGGAATAAAAAGAGAAAGAAGAATCCTAAGAAGCTGGAACTGAAGAAGTACTGCAGGTTCTGTCGCAAACATACTATTCATAAGGAAGTAAAATAGACAATAAGAGTATAAGATAGAGTAGGCCTGTAGCTCAATTGGCTAGAGTAGCGGTCTCCAAAACCGTTGGTTGGGGGTTCGAGTCCCTCCAGGCCTGCCAATAGCTTCTAAGCACAATTAGGAAACGAAAATAAATTTTTAGAGCACACCGAAAAGGTGTGCTTTTTTAAATGAAAATCAGAATCTATTTTAGGGAACAGTAAGTTGAAATTTGTTGGCGGTTATAGTGCTTTAATATTTTCTATTCTTCTCTTGTCTACTTCCTGCGCCCATATCCCCTACAAAGGTGTGAGAGGAGAAGTGAAGATGGTAGAAGAGATTAAGAATATCTCTCCTTTCAATTATGCGAAGGAGGATTTTCCTGTAGAAGTTAAGCTGGTTGGAAGAAAGAAAGGCTATGTGATTAAGAGGATCACTTTTCCCTCAGCGCTTCCCGCTCCGGGAGAGAATAACATAGTAAGATGCTACTATTACCAAACGGAAAAGGAAGAGAGTTCGCCGGCAATTGTTATCTTGCCTATAGCGGGAGGTAACTATTTCTTTTCCAAGAAAATGGCAAAATTTCTCGTCCTTCGGGGAATGAATTGTTTAAGGCTGGAAAGAGGAGTGAGACTTTTGGACCGTGAGGCAGATTTGGAGATTGTCAGAAGAAAATTCATAAAAACTATTATTGATGCTCGCAGGAGTATCGATTGGCTAGTCAGTCAGAAAGAGATAGATGCAGAAAGGATTGGGGTGACCGGAGCGAGTCTGGGCGCTTTCTTAAGTTCTCTCGTGGCTGAGACTGACCCGAGGATAAAGAGTTCTGTGTTTATTCTGGGCGGAGGTAATCTGGCGAAACTCTTTTCTGAGTCGAGAGAAAGAACGATTCGCTCTTTCAGAAAAAGAGTTATGAAAAAGAAAGGACTAACGGAGGATGAGTTTTCTCGGTTGGTTTCTGAGAAGTTACTGGATATCGATCCCCTCACCTATGTAGGAAGGCTTTCTCCAGAAAATGTTCTGATGATTAATACAGTAAACGATGTTGTTGTTCCCCGGGATTGTACCTTGGAATTCTGGTCCAGGGCGGGCGAGCCTGAGTTAATCTGGCTACCCTTTACACATACCGGTTCATTTTTTGCCTTCAGGTATGCCCGGGGGAAGACTCTGCAACATTTCCAGAGGACTCTCGGTGTAGAGGAATAGCAAGGGTAACACGGCGGGGTAAGGTTGAATTTTTGTAGGGGATGTGGTATAATCAGTTGCACGAATTTTAGTGATGGAGAGAAATGTTAAAGATAAAATTTGGCACAGCTGGCTGGCGAGCAGTTATTTCCGACGAGTTCACCATTGGTAATGTCAGATTAGTAACTCAGGCTATAGCCAACTATGTCCAGGGACAGGCAACAAGCGATAAGCGAGAAGTTGTTGTTGGTTATGACACGCGGTTTATGTCGGAAAATTTTGCTAAAGTATCCTCCACGGTTCTGGCGGCTAATGGCATAAGGGCACTGGTTACCACACGGGATGTTCCTACTCCAGCTTTTGCCTATGAGATTTTAAAGAAGCGCGCATTGGGAGGGATTAATTTTACAGCTTCCCACAATCCTCCAGAGTACAACGGGATAAAGTTCTCTCCTTCTTGGGGTGGACCAGCGCTCCCGGAGACAACCGATGCTATTGAGAAAAATTGCGCTTTGCTTATGGGAGGCGAGTCTTCTGTAAGGGATATCTCCTGGGAAAAGGGAAGAGAAAAGGGACTGATCGATTATGTAGACCCGCGACCAGAATATATAAAAAGAATTAATGAACTTGTAAATCTGAAAGTAATAAAGAGAGCGAAGCTAAGAATTGCTGTTGACCTACTTTATGGGACAGGGCGAGATTATCTGGACGCTATCCTTAAACAAGCGGGTTGTGAAGTCAAGGTTCTTCATAATTGGAGGGACGTCCTCTTTGGTGGCTCTCCGCCGGAACCCTCTTCTCTCTATCTGGAAGATTTGCTCAAAACGGTCAAAGAAGAAAAGTGCGATTTGGGGCTGTCTACAGATGGCGACGCTGACAGGTTTGGAATTGTAGATAGGGATGGTACGTTCATTTCGCCCGATCAAGTTTTAGCCCTTCTTTTGAATCATCTGGTGAAGACGAGAAACTGGAAGGGCGTAGTTGCCCGTTCCGTTATGACCACCTCGTTTGTTGACGCTATTGCCAGGATGCACGATATCCAGGTGAAAGAGACCCCGGTTGGTTTTAAATATATTGCCCAGGTGATGTGTCAGAATGGCATGGTTATCGGAGGGGAGGAGAGCGGAGGATTGACAATTCAAGGACACGTGCCGGAGAAGGACGGCATCCTCGCCTGCCTGTTAATTGCCGAGATGGTAGCTTTTGAGGGGAAGTCTATTGGAGAAATTCTCCAGGGTTTATATAAAAAAGTGGGACTTTTCTTGAGCGAGAGAATAAATTTCCATCTGAAAGAAAATGAGATGGAAAACCTCAAAGTGAAACTTAAAAAGTATTTACCAAAGGAGATTGCTGGACTGAGAGTGGAGAAGATAGTTAATCTTGATGGGTTGAAGTTCATACTGGCTGATGGAAGCTGGCTGGGAATCAGATTATCCGGCACAGAACCTGTAGTGAGGCTGTACGTTGAAGCTCATGTGGGTAGTAAACTTGAGAAACTGAAGGAAGCAGGAGAGAGTCTGATTAAGGGAAAATGAAAATTCTTATCTGTCCCGATTCTTTTAAAGAGAGTCTTTCGGCGATAGAAGTATGTGATTGCATCGAGCGGGGCTTGAAAAAAGCTAATTCTAAATTTAAGATAGAAAAGATTCCCCTGGCTGACGGTGGGGAAGGGACTGTTAAGGCACTGGTTCTGGCAACAGAAGGTCGTTCTTTGAAATGTAGAGTAAAAGACCCCCTGGGGAGGAAAATTTGGGCGGGATACGGAATCCTCGGCGATGGGAAGACAGCAATAATTGAGATGGCGGCTGCTTCGGGGCTGGCTTTGGTTCCACTGAAGAAGAGGAATCCCTTACTGACTACCACCTATGGCACGGGCGAGATAATCGCAAATGCTTTGAATCGCGGGTGCCGGAGAATTATTATTGGAATCGGTGGCTCGGCAACAGTGGACGGTGGATGCGGAATGGCGCAGGCATTGGGAGCGAAATTATTGGATGGTAAGGGAAGAGAAATCGGTTTTGGCGGAGGAGAGATAGGGAAAATTGAAAAGATTGCTCTCAAATCTATGGATAAGAGGATTCCCGGAACAAAATTTATTATTGCCTCTGATGTGAGAAATCCCCTCTTAGGACCAAGAGGAGCTGCCCGCGTTTATGGACCGCAGAAGGGAGCAACACCAAAGATAGTAGAAAAGCTAGAGAGGGGACTTTCCCATCTTGCTAAGGTGATAAGAAAAGAATTGTCCATTTCAGTTGAGAATATTCCTGGTGCTGGCGCAGCTGGTGGCTTGGGAGCAGGGCTTTATGCTTTCCTGGGTGCAAAGATGGAGAGCGGAGTAGAGCTGGTAATGCGAATAGCGAGATTGGAAAAGCGTATCAGGAAGGCTGATCTGGTTATTACTGGTGAAGGTCGGCTCGACCGTCAGACGCTCTACGGCAAAACAATAATGGGAGTTATAAAAATGGCTAAAAAGTATAAAGTTCCTGTTGTTTGCATTGCCGGGTCTATTATGCCGGAAGCTAAAGATTTATATAGACTGGGAGTTAAGGGAATGTTTAGCATTACCACAATGCCTATGAGTCTTCAACAAGCTATGGAAAAAAGTAGGAACCTGCTAATTAATGCTTCAGAGAACCTGGGACACATATTAAATCTAACGATGGTTAACGGGCCTCTGAAAAAGTCCCCCTAAGCGTCTTTGCGAGGAGCAGAGCGGTTGCGAGGCGAAGCCGAAGCAAACTCATGCAGAATCACGAGATTGCTTCACTTCGTTCGCAATGACACTTTGTGTCAGATTGCCACGCCCTTCGGGCTCGCAATGACAGACCAAAAGCAAATCTTTTTCAGAGACCTTGTTAAGAGAAAGTGATGAAAAGAAAATTCTGGATTATCCTGGGCGCTGTAACAGTTATTCATGCTCTGATAAATTTATATATGGGTGTGGGTGACGACGAGGCTTACCACTGGGTGTGGAGTAACCATTTAGCGCTCAGTTATTATGACCATCCTCCCATGGTAGCTTATATCATCTGGTTTTTTACACGGATTTTAGGTACAAGCTTCTTTACGGTTCACCTGGGAGCTTTGCTCTCTGTCACGTTGTTCATTATAATTATCTATCAGTGGGCAAAGGAGATGTTTTCCTCGAGGGAGGCGCTCTGGGCGGCGACTACGGTTCTTTTTATTCCCATCTTTTTTGTGGGAGGAACTGTAACTGTACCTGATGGACCCCTGGGGCTTTTCTGGGTTTTAACGTTATGGTTAGTATACAGGGCTTTAAGGGAAAGCAAGTCTTCCTACTGGTATCTGGCAGGATTGGGAATGGGATTGAGTAGCCTGAGTAAATATAATGGGCTTCTACTGCCAGCACTCGTATTTCTCTATTTAATATTCTCTCGCAAACATAGATTCTGGCTTCTAAGAAAGGAACCGTACATCGCGCTATTAATTGGGTTAATTATTTTCTCTCCGGTAATCATCTGGAATTATCAACACGGCTGGGCGTCTTTTCAGTTCCAGTTCCTTTCTCGCCATCGGGGAGGATTCTCTATTGTTCGCTTTCTACAGTTTGTGGCTGCCCAGTTTACTTACCTGGCGCCGTTAGCTTTTGTCTATGCCTGCCTGGGTTTTTATCGCTTGGGGAAAATAGGTTGGGGAAAGAAAATATGGGAGTACCAGTATCTTTTTTTTACCTCTTTTCCTTTAGTTCTTTTATTTGCTTTGAACAGTTTCATTTCACGTTCATTCAAGCCCCACTGGCCTGCACTTGGCTATATCGGGGGAATATTGGGAGGAGTTGCCGCAGGAGGGCTTTCCAGAGGGGAGAGGAATTTTTTGAAGATAAATATCTTAATTTGTATCATTTTGATGAGTGTAATAGTTGGTCACACATTTTATCCTTTTCTTCCCATTCCTCCCAAACAGGATATCGCTAATGACCTTTATGGATGGGACAGAGTTAGTCAAGCAATAGAAGAGATAGAGAAGGAATTGGGAAAGCCTTTCTTTCTTCTGACTGATAGGTATCAGAATGGAGCCCATTTAAGCTTCGCTACTCGCAAAGAGGTATACACTTTTCGTCCTCATCGCCGGAGCCAGTTCGATTTCTGGCAAGATATGGAAAAACTCAAAGGGAAAGATGCGATCTATGTGACGCACAGTCGATATTTTAAGGATCCAAACGACATATATAGATTCCAAAATATTGAGCTTCTGAAAGAGGTAACACTGGTTCGTGGGGGAAAGGAAATGCGCATTTTCTACCTCTACTATTGTCAGAATTTCGCGGGGCTGAAATGAAAAGAGAGAAGATTCTCCTCGGTATTGGACTGGTAGTTCTGGGAGTCACCATCCATCTTTTGCCAGAAATAAATAAATTTCTTTTTTACCAGATAAATAATTTCCATTTCCACTGGCTGGATACTATAATGCTTCCCATCACCTATTGTGGAGATGGAACAGTATTAGCTATTGTGGCGCTGGGGTTGTGGAAGTTGCGGGGCTGGAGAAAGTTCCTCTGGTTGGTTTTAATCCTGATAAGTGGAGGAATTCTGGTTCAGATAATCAAGTACTCTTTTCCTTCGCCTCGGCCAGGTGCAGTCTTTTCCGATATTCATATTTTAGGTCCTGTTCTCAGGGCATACTCTTTTCCTTCAGGACACGTTACTTCCACTTTTGGTCTAGTCAGTTTTCTCTCAAGAGAGTTTCCCCAATTGGGAACCCTCATCTGGATAATTGCGATACTGATAGGTTTTTCCAGAGTCTACGTGGGAGCACATTTTCCCGCCGATGTTCTATTTGGGGCGGGATTAGGGTACCTGGTGGCAAAGATTTATATGGTTATATGGAAGAATAGAATCTATGTAGTGTAGGGCTTTATGCCCGTAATGATAAATCGGGACGCCCATAAAGGGCTACACTACCATACGCCCATAAAGGGCTACACTACCTTGCGCCCATAAAGGGCTACACTACAGGAGGGAGAATATGACTACAATTACTGATGTCTGGGCGCGAGAGATTCTGGACTCCCGCGGAAACCCCACCATCGAAGTGGATGTAATCTTGGAAGGAGGCGTAATGGGTAGGGCTGCTGTTCCTTCCGGGGCATCAACAGGAGAACATGAAGCAGTAGAACTCAGGGATGGCGATATGAAAAGATTTTTGGGCAAGGGTGTCCAGAAAGCAGTAGCAAATGTAAATGATGTAATCGGTCCGGCTTTATATGGTTTAGATGCCAGTGAACAGGTGTCTATTGATAAGAGAATGATTGAGCTGGACGGAACGGAAAATAAGTCAAAATTGGGGGCAAATGCGATTTTGGGCGTCTCTCTTGCCTGCGCCAAGGCGGCGAGCGAGACAGCGGAATTACCTTTATATCAATACATCGGAGGTCCCAATGCCAAAGTCCTGCCGGTTCCCTGTCTAAATATCCTCAATGGTGGTAAACATGCTGACAACAACGTTGACCTCCAGGAATTTATGATTATACCTGCTGGCGCGCCATCTTTTCGTGAAGCGATGAGGTATGCTGCGGAAACTTACCATCATTTGAAGGCAATCTTAAAAGCAAAAAATCTCTCCACAGCTCTGGGAGATGAGGGGGGATTTGCTCCTGATTTGAAATCTAACGAGGAGGCTTTGCAATTAATTGTTCAGGGAATGGAGAAGGCAGGGTATAAACCCGGTAAAGATATCTACATAGGTATTGACGCCGCAGCGTCCTCTTTTTATGATGGCAATAAATATATTTTGAAAACAGAAGAAAAAGAGAATGATGCCTCAGGGATGGTCGATTTCTATGAATCCCTGATTAAAAAATATCCTATAATTTTTATTGAGGACGGTTTAGCGGAAGACGATTGGGACGGCTGGAAACTGTTGACCAATAGATTAGGGGAAAAGATACAATTGACCGGTGATGACCTGTTTGTCACCAACAGGAAGAGGCTCAAGAAAGGAATTGAGTTAAAAGTAGCAAATTCTATTCTGATTAAACCCAACCAGATTGGAACTTTGACCGAGACGCTGGATACTGTGGAGATGGCAAAGAGAGCGAGATATACTTGCTTATTCTCTCACCGCTCTGGCGAGACAGAAGACGACATATTGGCCGATATAGCAGTGGCCACTAACGCTGGACAGATTAAAAGTGGTGCCCCTGCCAGGTCGGAACGTTTGTGCAAGTATAACCGGCTGATGAGAATAGAAGAGGAGTTAGGAGAAGAAGCAGAATTTTACAAGTGGCAAATAAGAAATGCAGGATGAATTTCAGGATTTAGAAAATGAGAATAAGTATCCATAAAAAGAGAATTCATAGGAAGATACTCATCTTAATTGTTATAATTGGTGTAGTTATATTTCTTTTTGCCAATAAGAATTTTCAGACTTTGTTAATCTTAAATAAGGAGATTGTTCAGTTAAAGCAGAGAATAGCGGGCCTGGAGGATGGGAATAAAAAACTAAAAGAAGATCTGGAAGCAATGAAAAACGACCCCGAGTATATTGAGAGCCTGGCACGTGAAGAACTGGGGTTGATTAAACCTGGGGAAACCAAGTATAGATTCATCGAATCTCAAGAAGAAAAATGACTTGACTGAATCTGATTATTTTCTTACAATAGAAGGGCGGTTTGCCGGAGTGGCGGAATTGGCAGACGCCTTGGACTTAAAATCCAATGGGTATTTAATACCCGTGCCGGTTCAAATCCGGCCTCCGGCACGGAAGATGTTAAGAGAATGTGGTAGTCGCAAACTTCAGTTTGCGCTATTGTCTTGAGATAAACCGTTTTGTTTCATTGGGGCTATGGCCGGATAGAATTTAAGGTCTGGTAATTAATATATGATAAATGGACGCGGGGTGGAGCAGTCTGGTAGCTCGTCGGGCTCATAACCCGGAGGTCGGCCGTTCAAATCGGCCCCCCGCCACCAGATTAAAAAGAATTGCCGATGTCCTGATGGGTGTTCGGCAATTTTTTTGATAAAGAGAAAAGAAGGGTGGAAAAAGTAGCCTGTCCCCTTTTTTGGAGGTGTAGTGATGAAAGATAAAAAGAAAAAAGAGATAAAGAATATGATAAGGGATTATAAAAAGTTACTTAACCTGGGTGAGTACAGGATTACTTCACGCTTCAAGACAACGCGTGAGGACAATGACTTGAGGGGATGTTACGCCTTGGTCCAAGTGGATAACCCGAATAAGAACATTTATCTCAGGTTCAATACTTGGGATTCCATAAAAATGGGCAGAAGAGAGTTGAGGAAGCTGGTTCTCCACGAGCTTCTCCACAGTTTCTTTTGGCAATTGAGTGATTTGTTCGGTGATACCATAGATAAGGGCGATATTACTCCTCGCCGGAAGGAGTTATTGAATGATAGGTATGACAATATAGAAAATAGGAAAATAGGTCAACTGATAAAGATTATAACTAAATTGGAAAAATAAAGAGCAAAACGATAAAATTGATTAATCATTGACAACATTTATAGATTTTGCTATACTAAAAAGAGAGAAAAACAGCAAAAAAAGGAGAAATAATGGACAAGGGACTTAATATTCTGGTCGTGGATGATGACGTAGCCATTCGCAAACTCTTTGAAAGGATATTAAAAAAGGAAGAACACAGGGTGACTACTGTAAGTAGTGGAAAAGAGGCGATAAAGGCTGTAGGGAAGAAGCCTTTCGATATAGTCTTTCTGGATGTAGTGATGCCTGAAATGGATGGACTGGAGGTGTTTAAGGCTATTAAAAAGATTAATTCTGAAGCGATTGTAATTATGATGAGTGGCTATCCAGTGGAAGAGAGGATAAAGGAGGCGATAAGACTGGGAGCTACTGACCATATTGAAAAGCCTTTGAATGCAGATAAAATCTTGACTATAACTCAGGTTGCTGAGTATCTGAACATTCGTAAACTCACCATCTATAAGTTGGCTCGAGAAGGGGCACTTCCTGCCTTTAAGGTAGGTGGACAATGGAGATTCAAGAAGGAACTTTTGGATAAGTGGATTGCCCGGGAGACAGAAAGAAGCGGACTCTCTGAGCAATCTAAAAAAGTTGATAGCAAGTGAAGATTTTTATAAAGTTGAAGGTTCGGCTGTGTAGAGGTTAAGCCGAAGTTTTCGCTGGCTAAGAGATCCACCGTTATCGTTTTGAAAAACGATAATGGTGGATTTTTTTTGCCTGGAAGGCCCATGATTGAAGTGATACTAAAAAATTTTAATAAAATACTTGACAAAAAGATATGTATTTTATAGAATAGGCACAAAATAGATAACAAAGGATAAAAAACAATAAAATACAATTTACCCGTTTCAAAAAAGGAGGTGAAAATGTGTAAATCTTTGGGTAAGTGAGGGAGTCCAAGAATCTTTAAAAGGAGGGTTTTATGTCTAAAACAGCTATAATCCTCGTTTCCTTGCTTCTGGGTGTTGTGCTGCTTTCCAATCCTCTAACGGTTTACGGGGCTGAGGGAGATATCATTACCAAGGGGAAATTCGTTGACCTTTTAATAAGAGTAATGGGACTGGAGGGAGAACTACCTCCAGGTGCTGAAAAACTCTCGGCTGATGCTCTCTATGGGGTGGAGGTAGAAATATTGGCTAAGAGGGGACTTACCCAGTTCATAGGAACTGATCATAAGGAAAAATTGAGTAGAGGAGAGTTGGCGAATGTTCTATATAATGCTGTGGTAAAGGTACCTGAGCCACTTACCATAGTTCAGAAAATAGCTTTTCTGGCAGAGAGAGGTATTATTAGAAAAGGGAACCCTACGGAAGCTATGAAAGAAAATGAAGTCTTGAGTGCACTTAGACTACCCGGACTGGTAGTGGCAATTGTGGAAACTTATATGCCACCTCCTGTTCCGGAAGTAACCAGAGGAGAACTTCCCCAAATAGAGGAGCTTTACGAGGACCCGGCAAGCCCCATAACCCCCTAAGGTGTAATGGGAAGACTCTATTTTCCTCCTTGCCTCAGGTAATCACCAGCCACTGTGGTGATGACATGAGTTCCCGGGGAAGTAACCAGCCACGGTGGCGGTGGTGACCTGAGCAGGATGGAAGATGCGGGGATAGAGGATACGAAAGGTAATAATAGTTTAGGATTATGAATTTAAAAAAAGGAGGAAAAAGTATTATGAAAAAGAGGACCTTTCTTGTTTTTCTGGTGGGACTGTTGGTAGTTATTTTTCTTTCCGTATCCGAAATGATTGTTTATGCAAAGGAAATCAGATTGGGGCCTGTCCGTTTTGAGCCTTCAGTCAGGATTCAAGAACAGTATGAGGACAATATCTTTTTGGAAGCCACGGATAAGAAAAGCGACTTCATTACGACTATTGCCCCAAAGATGAGTTTCGATTTGCCTTTTGGTGATTACCAGGCCAGCCTGGCTTATGCGTTTAATGCTGTTAAGTTTGTTAACCATCCGCGTCAGGACTCTTATAATCATGAAGTGATTGCTTTCCTGGGACTCAATTTTAGAAATCTTAAGTTGACAGCGGAGAACGAGTTTGAAGATACAAAAGAGATAGCGGATACGGAGTTGTCCAGGCGAATCCACAGGTCAAAAAATGATGTCAGGGCGAATGTTTCTACTGACCTCCATAGGATTAATTTGGACCTGGGGTTCCGCAACATATTTGATGATTATAGAGAGTCTGCCTGGCAAAACGAAGATAGGTATGAAAATATCTTTGCCCTAAAGGCAAGTTCCCGCGTGCTTCCCAAAACTTCTGTTCTTCTGGAATACAATTTAGGGGGAGTCAGATACTATACTTCCCCAAATCCCAATGCCGATTACCATCAGGGCTTCATTGGAATTGAAGGCATGCTGACGGCAAGGTCCCTCGCTGAAATAAAGGTTGGTTACCAGGCGCGTAATTATAAACGTTCGGGAGTGGCCGACTTTTATGGCTTGGTGACTACAGTAAATGTAGCTGAGAGGTTCACGGAAAGAGATATAGCTAAACTTGGCTTTCTCCGTTCTGCTACCGAATCGACCTATAGTGTGAATAACTATTATGAGGCCAACCGGCTTATCGCCAATTATAGCCATGAGTTCACTAAAAGGTTCTCTGGTATTTTGAACAGTGCTTACCAATTCAATAAATATCCCAAAGAGACCACCGAGGGAAGTGAAACAAAGAAGAGGAAAGATAGTCTCTGGTCAGCAGGGATCCTGTTGAACTACAAATTCCGTAAATGGGTTTCTCTGGAACTGGGATATAAGTATGAGGGAAGGGAATCCAATTTTGGAGTTTTTGATTTTGGAGACAATGTTTCCACACTGAGTGTAACGGCTGAATTCTGAGTGGGCTGGGAAGGAAAAGGAAAAAAGAAAGTGGAGAAAGCAAAATGAAAAAGAGGTATAAGAATTTTATTTTCTTACTCAGTTTTTTAATACTTTTCATTCTAAGCTTACAAGGGCAACTCATTGCCCAAGGGTCGTCTTCTAAAAAAGGTAAAGTGGGAAAGAGCCCGGTGGAGAATGACTATACCATTCAACCCCTCGATATTTTAGAAATAAAAATATATATGGAGGATGACTTACAAAGATACTACCGTGTTTCTCAGAATGGTTGTATCTCTTATCCTTTTATTGGAGAGGTTCTAGTTACTGGCCTGACTGTTTCTGCCTTAGAAAAAAAACTTACCCATCTTTTGAGCCCAGATTATTTCAATAACCCCCAAATAACCATATTTGTAGAAACGTACCATTCCCGCAGGATATTCATCTTAGGAGCGGTAAATAATCCGGGTTCTTACGACATTCCCGCAGAGAAGGAACTCACCGTAGTGGAGGCTATATCTTTAGCTGGTGGCTTTACTGAGGAGGCTGCGGTTAATAAGACCAAGATAGTGAGGGTTGAGGATGGTTTGGAGAAGACTATGGTAGTTAAAATAACTGATATAACAAAGGGGGGCGATAAGAGTAAAGATATCATTTTGAAACCAAATGATATTGTCATTGTCCCCCAGAGCTTTTTTTAACTCCTGGAGGCAATTCTATGCAAGATTCGAAAACTCAAACAACACATTTGAGGAATTATTTAAGCATTATTCTTAAAAGAAAGTGGACAGTCCTGACTTTTCTGATAACTTTAGTTGGTATAGTTATGCTCGCCTCTTCTAAGATGGAACCTATCTATCAGGCAACTTGTCAACTGTTAATTGAGAAGGAAAAACCCGAGGCAGACAGTTTCAAGGAGGTCATTGGCGTAGATACTCTGGACAAGGATTATTATCAGACACAATACAAGATATTGGAAAGCAGAAGTCTGGCTAAGGAGGTTGTGCAAGAGCTTGGTTTAGAACAGATCGAGGAATTCTCTCAATCTCCGACTAAGCCTAATATTTACACATTGTTCAAGAAAACTATACTTAAGAAGGATGTTTCTGTCAAATCCAAATCTTTGGACATAGAAGGAATAACCAGTAAATTCTTAGCAGCCATCAAGGTTGAGCCAGTCAGAAACACCCGCCTGGTTAGGGTAAATGCCGAATCTCGTGACCCCAGATTGGCTGCTCGTATGGCTAACACCCTTGCCCAGACCTACCTCAACCAGAATTTAGAATATAATCTTTTTGCCTCTCATCAGGTATTGGAGAAACTTCTTCCCCAAGAGGGAAAGACAGAATCTCACTCCGATGATATGAATTTAAACGAATCGATTGTCTCTCTTCCTTCTGTAGTAAACCACCCTTTAATTCACAAGCTTAAAGAACAATTTGCAGAATTAGAGGCTCAATATGCCACCCTTTCCAAACGCTACGGACCCAAGCATCCTAAGATAATCAGTATAGAATCTGCGCGGGAGGAGATAAAAGGGAATATAAATTTAGAAACGAAGAGGATAGTCTTCGCTCTTAAAACAGAGCTTTCTGGCAATTTAAAAGCCACTAACATCAGGATAATCGACCTTGCCGAAGTGCCTAAGAGGCCCATCCGACCCAATAAGAGACTAAATCTCATTTTGAGCCTGAGTAGTGGCTTAATCTTGGGTTGTGGTTTAGCCTTTTTCTTCGAATACTGGGATGATACCTTTAAGGACGAGAAAGATGTAGAGGGATACCTGGGGTTACCCTTCTTAGGTCACATTCCCACCATTAGATCTAAAGGTCGTGAGAAAAGAACAGAAAGGAGCATCTTTGTCCATACCCGTCCTAAGTCAGCAGCCTCTGAGGCATTTCGCAATATCAGAACAGGGGTAGGCTATTCCCATTCTTCAAGCCCGGTAAAGACGATATTGATTAGCTCTGCCGGCCCTGAAGAGGGGAAGACACTTGTAGCAGTTAATTTAGCCATCAGTATGACTCAGGCGGGGAGCAGAGTTCTTTTGGTAGATGCAGATATGCGTCGTTCAACGATACATAGGGTTCTGAAATTGAATAACTATCTTGGGCTTTCCCACTATCTTAGAGGGGACTCGGAATTGGAAAAAATAATCCAGAACACGTTCATTGAAAATCTCAAGTGTATCTGTTGTGGGCCTTCGCCTTCTAATCCTTCGGAGCTCTTAGGTTCAATTAAAATGAAGGAGTTTGTGGAAATGGTAGGAAATAGTTTTGATAAGATTATTTTTGACTCACCCCCTGTATTAAGTGTAACCGATTCATTAGTCCTGGGTAAAGTATTAGATGGGGTAATTCAGGTTGTGCGATTTGGCAAATACCCCAGGGATATGATTTTTCGTGCCAAACAGAGATTCCAGGAGATGGAGATAAAGACAATTGGTGTGGTGTTAAATGATATTGACATAGAAAGAAGCGGTCGTTACTATTATCCCTATTATTATCGTTACTACCACAAAGGTTACTATCACCAGGAAGAAAGAACTAGTGAAAGTTAAAGAGTAACTAATGTTATGGAAAGATTATGTCAAAAAATATTAGAAGCACTCTTAATTTTTATAATCATCTTTACCCCTCTTCCCTTTGGCTCAGTCCAGCCCTGGGCTGTTACCATTATAGAAGTGGCGGCTCTGGTTTTAGCCCTTTTCTGGTTCTTTAAGTTCCTCACTCGGGACAAAATCGAAATTATTAAAACACCTCTGAACTACCTGATTATTTTCTGGTTAGGATTTATCCTCTTTCAGCTTTTTATCACAACCTCGTATTTCCAGGCGACTAAGACCGAATTCTTCAAATCCCTCTCCTATTGTATGATTCTTTTAGTGTTTATAAATAATATTCAAAGAAAGATTCAAATTCAGAAGATTATTACTATTCTCATAGTGGTAGGTTTTATCCTATCTCTCTTTGCCATAATTCAGGATTTAACCTGGAATGGGAAGATATTCTGGCTCATTCCTTTAACTCATAGAGGCAGAGCGTTCGGCCCTTATGTAAATGCGAGCGCTTTTGCTGGCTACATTGGTATGCTCATCCCCTTAAGCATAGGATATCTGTTTAGCCTTAACGGGAAATACAGCCTCTCTTTCAAGTCATTTCTAATCCTCGCCATTATGGTTATGTTTACTGCTGTATTCCTTTCTCTATCCCGGGGAGGAATAGTTAGTTCACTTTTGTCTTTAGTTTTTATGGGTTTCTTACTGGTGAGGATGAAATCTGCCAAGACAGAGAAGCAATTGCCCTTTGTATTCGTCGTCTTGATGCTTATTGGTTTAGCCTGGTTTGGCTCAACCCGCGTTGGGGATAGGTTTTCCCTTTTTAATGACCCAAGCTGGAAGGCGAGATTATGGGCGTGGAAAGGAACGATTGGGATTATTAAGGACTATCCGATTTTGGGGACTGGTTTAGGAACATTTGCTCATATTTTCCCCAAATATAGATTACCCCAGATAAAGCGCTTTTTTAACTACACCCATAACGATTTCTTACAACTTTTATCCGAGGGGGGAACATTAGGTTTTGTAATCACCTTCGTTTTTTTGTTTTTTTTCTTAAGGAAGACCATAAGATTATTGTTTTCCCGCCGAGACACCTGGGCTATCAACCTTACCATAGGGGGCTTATCCAGTCTTTTTTCTATCTTTATCTTTAGCTTCTCTGATTTCAATCTCCATATTCCGGCTAATGCAGTTCTCTTGTGCATAATCATCGGGCTCATTACTACTGTCGTCAATTTGCGACCCAAATTAGGAGAGACAGCAACTCTCTTTCACAAGAAAACCTTTTCCCTTAATCCAAAGGCAAGAATAGCCTTATATCCTTTGGGGACAATTACCTTCATAATCTTAGCTATCCTGGTAATTAAACCTTGTTTAGCTGAACGAAACTTTAGACTTTCCCTGAAGGCTAAAAGTTCTAAAGAAAAAATCGAATATTTAAAGAAAAGCATTGAACTGCAACCAAATGATGCTCAATACCATTATATCCTTGCTAAAATTTACGGTGAAAAAGAAGGAGACTGGATTCTTGCTCTAAACCATTTCAGACAGGCTACTTCCCTAAATCTTAAGAGCGGTCGATATTATCAAGGTCTCGGTTTGGCTTATGCTCATTTGGGTAGAGAGGAGGAGACAATAAGATACTTAAAAAGGGCTACACAACTTGAGCCAAACAATCCCTCTCCCCACCGCGCATACGCAATATGCCTGCTTAACTATCCCACCAAAGAAAATGTTAAAGAAGGAGTAGACGAGTATAGGAAGGCAATTGAACTCGAGCCAAAATTTACAGATGAAGCAATAGCAAAATATTCCAAATATCAAAAAAATTATGAAAAACTTATTGACATTCTTCCCGGGGTAGAAGAAAGTGATTCCACCTTTTTAAAATTTTTAATAAAAGAAAAGGGTTTAAAATTTGCGATAGATTTTGCTGAAAAGTCTTTAAACACTTATCCTTATAATGCAGATATACATTTCTGGATAGCAGACAGAAGTTTTTATGATAAAACTTTTTCCTGGGAGTTTACAGAAGGGCATTACAAGATAGCTTTTGAAAATGCTCCTGAAAATGCCTATTACCGAATGTGGCATGGGATACATTTATGTCACAGGCGTCAATATGCGATGGCACTCAAAGATTTAGAAATGGCACTTAAGATGGGTCTTGGCCCAGAGAATGAACAGCAGGCAAAAGATTATATAGTGGAATGTAAAGAAAATTTATGAAAATGCCTATTGACATAACTCACCAGTGAGAAAATGGCTAATTTGATGAAATCAAAGATTAAAGATATTAATTTAAAAGGAATAGTTTCATCTTTGGCACTCGTTGCTCTTGCTATTACTGTGGGATATATATTTATCTGCGGTTCTTCTGATATTTCCATTGGACTTTTGCTGAAAATAATTATTTACTCTTCCCCCTTTGTCTTTCTTTTATGCATTGTCCAAATCTTTGAAACCACAGGTATTAGAGATATTTTTTTGGGGTGGGGAAGGCCTGATATTAAGTGGTCAAATCTTCTTCTTATTCTACCCTTAGCCATTTTGTCTGCTTTTCTGGTTATTTATCTTACCAACCAGGGATTTGGCTTGACGCAGGTTTCTCTTCTTATATTTAATCTGGTTTCTTATTTCGTTGCGCTCTATCTTTTCGTTAGAGGTAAACCAGTTTACGGGATAAGCATTTTTCTTTTAACTATTCCCTTTTTGGCTTTTCTTGAGACAGAATTTGCTTTTGTCCTTCATAGTTTTCTATCTTTTGGCGATGTTTATATAAGCCCAACCTTGATTTATCTTCTGAGCCTCTTTTTAGTTTCCTTAGTTACCGTAAAAATTGATTGGGAATTTATAAATAGAGAGAAAACATTTTTAATAGCTACGCTCTTGTTTTTTATTTACCCCTTTATTTCTTGCCTATCTTCTCCTGAACCAGCGAAAAGCTTCTGGTTGACTTTTTTGGGAATCGCCTGTCCCCTTTTTTTCTTCTTCATATTAATAAAATCAATCAAAAGCTGGCAGAATATCCGCATTCTTCTTTTATCCCTAATAAGTTATATTCCTCTTTACCTTCTTATTGGTTTTTATCTGCATAATAGATACAGCGAGAGCTTCTTTGGCGAGCAATACTTATATGATATTTGCGTTCGTTACTATAGTCTTTTGTCTTTAACCACTGGAGCAATAATTATTATCCCTATTATTTACTATTTTTCCATACAGAAAAGATTTAAAAAATTTCGTCTGCTGTTCTGGGCAATAATCACTTCTTTTGCTGTAACCGCCTTCCTCTTGCAAAGCAGAGCTGCTATATATGGTTGCTTCCTCTGCTTAGCCCTCCTGGGAATATATGCTATATTAAAAATTAAGACAAACTGGATGGTTTCTCTTGGTATTATTGCAGTTCTTGTTGCTGTTGTAACCTACGTGTTTTATCTAAGTACTGGCTTCTTGTTCCAGCGGTTCTGGCAACTGTCTACCGAGGGTCTTTTATTCTTCGATCCTTCCCGAATGGCAGCATGGAAAGGTTCTTTGGCAATGATAAAAGATTATCCTTTTTTTGGTATTGGAGCCGGGATGTGGGATAACTATGTTGCTTCCTATGTTCACTATATTTATTACGGAGGTCGTGATATAGGGTATTATTATATTGCAAGTCCACACAATTTTTATTTTAACTTAGCCACCTTTTTTGGTTTGCCCTCAATGGTTATTTTTACTTTCCTCATCTTCAGTTTATATGGCAAATATAACGATATAATCAAGCAGAAAATAGCCTCAGCGGGAGTTGTCCCTTATCTTTTTATGAGCGTTTTATTATGGTTAGCAATAGGTATCGCTGGTGGAGCATTTATTGATTTTGTTCGTGATGCTGATCAATGGTATCGGATTGATTTCACTCGCGGAATCATATTCTGGATGATAATGGCAATAATAATATGGCTTCACGGCGATGCGAAGAAAGAACAATTGCAAATTTCTAAATCATAAATAACGAATGAAAAGAGGGAATTATAATGAAATGGTTTTCATGCGTGGCAAAAATACTTATGGTTTTTGCACTATTCTATTTAATTTTTCCTAAACAAGCCTATGCTTACCTTGACCCGGGGACTGGTAGTTATATTTTTCAGTTAATTATGGCCGGTTTGTTCGGGGTTGCTTTAGTCATCAAGATATTTTGGAGAAGAATCAAGGCCTTTTTATCTGCTCAATTTCACAAAAAGCAAAAGGAAGAAAATGAAGGTAACTAACGGGATTATTTCTGGTTCTTTTAGAGACCCCAGTGGGTTTCTTTTTTATAGAGATGGATTGGTTTATCGTCAAGTAAATAAATTTTATAAAGAAAATTATGATCACTTAGTGAATTCTGGTCTTTATGAGGCTCTTGTCGATGCTAAATTATTGATTCCTCATGAGGAAGTTGGTATTGAAAGTATGGAACCTGAGAGTGCTTATAAGGTAATTAGGCCTGAACTTATACCATTTATATCATATCCATATGAATGGTGCTTTAGCCAATTAAAAGAGGCGGCTTTAACCACCATTAGGATTCAGAAGAAATCACTTGATTTCGGAATGTCCCTGAAAGATTGTAGTGCTTACAATATACAATTTAGAAACGGTAGAGCTGTATTCATCGATACACTTTCTTTTGAAAAATACCATGAAGATCAGCCATGGGTTGCCTATCGGCAGTTTTGTCAACATTTTCTTGCTCCACTGGCATTGATGGTCTATAAAGATATTCGGCTAAATCAGTTATTTAGAATTTACATAGATGGGGTTCCTTTAGATTTATCAAGTTCTCTTCTTCCTTTTCGTACTCGTTTTAGGTTTTCTTTACTTTCACACATTCACCTTCATGCCAAGAGTCAAAAACATTTTGCCAGCAAATCCGCAAGTAAAAATGGCCGAAAAATTAGTCAGTTGTCTTTTCTGGGTCTCGTTGACAGTTTAGAATCCGCTGTCAATAAACTGAAGTGGCAGGCTCAAGGTACCGAGTGGTCGGATTACTATGAAGATACTAACTATTCTTCAGAGGCACTTCAGCAAAAAAAACAGATTATATCAGAGTTTTTAGAAAAGATTGACCCCAAAAGCGTTTGGGATCTTGGGGCAAATACGGGACTCTTCAGTCGTCTTGTTTCCAACAAAGGAATACAAACTATCTCTTTCGATATCGATCCGGCTGCCGTTGAGAAGAACTATCTTGAATGCGTTAACAGGCATGAAAAGAATATTTTACCTCTTCGGCTCGATCTAACTAATCCCAGTCCCAGTATTGGCTGGGAAAATCAGGAAAGAATGTCTCTCCTGGAACGCGGTCCCACAGATACTGTGTTTGCTTTAGCTTTAATTCATCATTTAGTCATTTCAAATAATCTTTCATTCGATATGATTGCGAATTTTTTTGACAAAATTTGCAATTCACTCATTATTGAATTTATTCCCAAAAAAGATTCCCAGGTTCAAAGACTTTTATCAATGAGAGAGGATATTTTTCCTGATTATACGCAGCAAGCTTTCGAAGATGTATTCAGAAAATATTTTCCAGCCCAGCACTCTGTGAGAATTAAAGATTCTGAAAGAATTTTATTTTTAATGCAAAAAAGGTAAATCTAAAAATGAAGAAACCTCTTGGAATTCACCCGTTTTTATTTGGGCTATTTCCTATTTTGTTTATTTTTTCTCATAATGTAGATCAGGTTTCATTCTTTGAAAGCATAGTTCCATTAGCAATTGTGTTGGTTTGTGTCCCTCTATTGGTATTTTTGTTGCAATTGTTCCTAAAGGATAAAGAAAAAGCAGGGATTATTGTAACTGTCTTTTTGGTTCTGTTTTTTTCCTATGGTCGTGTGTATGGTGTAATAAAAGGGGGGTGCATAGGAGGGTTTATAATTGGGGGGCATAGGTATCTATTGCCTGTATGGGGCATTCCCTTCTTGTGTATTGTTTATTATATTACAAAAACACGTAGATGTCTGCATAACATTACGCGCATCTTAAATGTTATGGGAATTTATTTAGCAGTAATTCCTTTGGTTAATATCGGAGTTTACGGGTTTAGGGCAGAAGCTGTTGGGAGAAATAATAGCGCACAGACACAAGGTAAAGAAACCAATTCGTTAAAAAATGAAACAATACTTCGTGATATTTATTATATTATTCTTGATGGCTATGCGAGTTCAAGTACTTTAGAGGAAATATATGATTTTGATAATCACGAATTTACTGATTATTTAACCGAAAAAGGATTTTACATAGCCTGGAGGAGCCGAAGTAATTATCCCTGGAGTTATTTTTCCATGATGTCTTCTTTGAATATGGAATATCTTGATAGACACATGTCTAACTTGGCATTGTCTACAAGATACGGGTTTCGGCTAATTAAAAATAACAAAGTAATGAATTTTCTAAGGGAAAGAGGATATAGATTTATTCACTTCAGTTCTGGTTGGGGACCGACAGATCGTAATGAGTATGCAGATGTGGATTTTCGATGTGGTTGGCTGAATGAGTTTAATATGTTGCTTATTGAAACAACTATGCTTTGTGCTTTTGAGAGATATCTCATTGCAAATCCGGGTAGAAAAAAAATACTGCGTACTTTTTCTACGCTTGCTCAGGTAGATAGAATAGAAGGACCGAAGTTCGTTTTTGCCCATATTGTTTGTCCTCATCCTCCTTTTCTTTTTGGTGCAAACGGCGAGCCCATTTCAGAAGTTGAGCTTAAATTGTGCGGGTATTGGGATAAAGAAAAGTATTTGAATCAGCTCATTTTTACTAACGAAAAGATCAAGGTATTCGTTAATGAGATATTGTCGAAATCTGAAATTTCTCCTATTGTTATATTGCAAGCAGACCACGGTTCTCGTTCAACCTTTGGCGAGCCAAAAGGTGACCTTACTGATTCCGCCAATAGAGGTTGGGTTGACCCAACCGAAGATATGCTTAAAGAAGGAATGAGGATATTTAATGCATACTATTTGCCTTCAGACAAGAGCGGTTTTTTGTATGATTCTATAACACCTGTTAATACATTCAGGATAATTTTTAATTCTTATTTTAACACTAATTATGCATTGCTGGATGACCGAATCTATTTTTCTCCCGATAATGATCAATATAAGTATATTGATGTAACCGATAAGGTTGCATATGACTGAATTTCTTGTTGGTGACGCAGAGCGTCTCCCATTCAAAAGCGATTACTTTGATAAAGTTATTCTTTCAAGTGTATTGCAAATGGTAAGCGATGATAGAAAGGTCTTACAAGAAAGTCACCATGTTCTTAAGGATAATGGCATTATGGTTCTTTGTATCCCCATTGTTTCATTACTGCTATGACAAGATAATGTATCCGTTGGTGTTATTTTGATAAGTTTCTTAGTAAACATTCGCAAGGGTGTGAAATAGTAATAAGTGCTACCGTCAGGAGCTAATCTAATGGAGAGGAAGTTCTTAATCAACCCAGTCATAGAAAAGATCTTAAGGAGGGTTGAATGTTACCGTTTTTATAATATTATGTCTAAAATCCCATTGCTTATGGATAAGAAAAGCGCGTTTATTGACTTGGCTATTGGGTGGTTGTGTTCAGCCCAATTTAAAAGGGGCTACATTAGAGGATTCTTCCCCCGGGGCAAAACAATTATAAGAAGAGACGAAGTCTACCCAGAAATCACTGGATACGCCGCTACCAGTTTTTCCCAGCTTTATTTAAAGACCAAAAATGAACATTACCTTTATAAAGCAATAGCTACTTCTGATGCCTTGATACGATTCATACAACCCAACGGTGCAATTCCTGGAATTATTCGCAAGGACGGGACTTTTGAAGATCTGGTATATTCTTTTGACCAAGGCATGATGGCCAGGGGCTTGCTTGATACATATAAGGCATGTTTAACTTCTGGAAAAGGAAATTTTGAAAAATATAAAAAGGGGGGAATAAAAACCGTTGATTTTCTTTCAGGAATCCAACGCAAAAATGGGAGTATTCCGGCGGAATGTAATCTAGGAGGGAACGGCACCACTGAATTCAACTACTGTGTAATGGGTAAAGTAATTATACCATTTGTTCAGGCTTTTGAACTAACAGGAAATGAGAAGTATCTAATTGCTGCTAAGGCGATCGGAAACTACATAATAGATGCTTTTCAGGATAAAAAAGGAGCATTTCGTCTCATAGAGTATATTAAATATCAAAATAGGGTGCATTACCATTGCTATGCTGTTGAGGGATTGATCGAACTTTATAATAAAGTAAAAGATAACAAATATCATAATTCTATTAAAAGGGGCGCCGATTTTTTATTAGGTATTCAGAAAGAAAATGGTGGCTTTTTCTATGAATTGCCCGGAGATAAACAGGTCATGTGGGAGGATCCTCCTCCTGCGGCGCAGGCAATCCGAATATGGTTATTTTTGTATGAAATGACCAAAGAGAAAGACTACCTGGAAGCATCAAGAAAGGCAATAGAATATTTAAAAATAATCCAATATCGCCTGAGAGTGGGAAGGCTCTATGGAGGATTGCCTCCAATAGTACCATATCCGAAGGTAACTTCATGTACCTGGGTGGTAGAATTTGCCATTGATGCTTTCTATCAATATTGGAAGATAACGGGTTACAAGGCATGAAAATTGGGTTTGTTTATTTACAAGGTGACTTTGGTATGAGTATAAGGATAAAGGCTGTAAAAAAAAATTTGATAGAAAATGGCTTTTCTATTAATGATATCGAATTGAAAACACATACTTCACCAAAGGCTGGTAATATTTCTAAATCCTTAAGTTACTGGCTGTCTCCTAAAATGCTCAAGGCCTTATTTAAAAAGGCTTATTTGGGCCAGAACTTCTCGGTGTTTGGGGGAATTGACCAAAATGAACAAATTGAACGACTCGAAAAAACTTTGGAATGTCAATATCATGATGCATTGAAGGCATCTAATACAGTAGATATATTGCATGCAGAAACCCAAATCCCTGCTTTTATCTGTTCAAGAATAAAAGAAAAAAGAAATATTCCTTACATTTTCGATATGCACGGTCTTCTAGTTGAGGAAATGAAACAAAGAGGTATATCCGAAGCATTAATAAACTTCTGGGCTACAATAGAAAAGCGAGCAATAAAACATGCTGATCGTGTTATTGTTGTGTCTCATCTGATGAAGGAATTTGTGAGTGGATATTTTAATAAGCCAAATGATCAGATCGTAGTTGTTCCTAATGGTAGTAAGCTTTATGAAAAAAGGGCAAAGTATCAAACCCCGATGAAGATTATTTATGGCGGGGTTTTTGATCCATATGAAAGAGTCCTGGACTTCGTGAAAACAGCAGAAATTTTGTCAAGTGATGACTATCAATTTTTTTTGATGGGTGATGGTCAATTAAGAAATGAAATCTTTGATTATATCAATAGTAAATTTGTAAGTATTATATATCTTGGAAAAAAACCTCGGAATCAAAGTCTTGAAATATTTAGTGACATGCAAGTAGGTGTAGCGCCGTCAACCAAAGATATAATAAGGAAAACTGCCTCTCCGATAAAAGTTTTGGATTATGCTGCCTGTGGGTTGCCAATCGTAACGGTAAATGCCGGGGAATGGAGTGATACGATAAAAAAGTATGACTGCGGAATTGTGGTGGAAAATAGTGATTCCAAGGAATTTGCAGAAGCTTTAAAACAATTGAAGGATAGAAGTATATGGGAAAAGAAATCGGCTAATGGTGAAAGGATGATTACAGAAAAATACAATTGGTCTCTTATTTTGAAGCCTTTAAAGGAACTTTATTATGTTTAAGTCTTTAAACGATATTCTGGTTTATAGGGAATTGCTATTTAATATTACTCTCCAGCAGATAAAAGTTAAATACAAGCAGACGGTGCTAGGGATGTTTTGGGCGGTGCTTAAGCCTGTATCTATGACGGTTGTCTTTACAATTATCTTTTCGAAATTTGCCAAGATTCCCAGCGATGGTATCCCTTATCCAATATTTGCCTATAGTGCTCTCCTGCCCTGGACATTCTTCTCTACATCGCTTTCTTTTGCTATTCCCAGCCTGCAAAACAATAAAGACCTTATTACTAAAGTGTGTTTTCCGCGGGAAATATTTCCCATATCTGCCTTGTTGGCAGCTTTTGTGGATTTTTGTATTGCCTCAGTTGTTTTTGTGGTTTTGATGTTTGTTTTTAAAGTGTCCCTTTCTTTAAACGCTTTATTTATATTCCCTATTCTTTTAATTCAGATTATTTTTACACTGGGAATTGCCTTTTTTCTCTCGGCAATAAATGTTTTTTACCGGGATATAGGATATGCCCTGCCTTTGTTTATCCAGCTTTTAATGTATGCGTGTCCTATTATTTATCCTATCAGTATTGTTCCTCAGGCAATCAAGCCTTTTTATATGCTTAATCCTATGGTCCCGATCATTGATGGTTACCGGCTGGTATTAATCCAGGCCAAGCCGCCTGATTTTCATTATTTAGGGATAGCCACGATGGTGTCGCTATTATTATTTTGTTTGACGTATAGGTACTTCAAGAAAGTAGAACATAGTTTTGCCGATATTGTTTAATTATGGAAAAGCAATTAGCCATAAAAGTAGAAAATGTTTCTAAAAAGTACGCCCTTGGTCAGCGTGGGTATCGCACCTTTCGGGAAGATATCTATAGATTTTTTAATTTCAAAAGAAAAGAGCAAACAAATTCAGGCTTTTACGCTTTGAAGAATATTTCCTTTCAATTAAAAAAAGGAGAGATTTTAGGAATTATCGGTCCTAATGGCGCCGGGAAAAGTACGATATTGAAGCTTTTATCCGGGATTACTTTACCTACGAAGGGCAAGATTTATAAGGAAGGGCGCATAGCTGCAATGATTGAGTTAGCCGCAGGTTTTCACCCTGAACTTACAGGAAGAGAAAATATCTATCTTTATGGTTCTATAATGGGAATGAGAAACAAAGAAATAGATAAAAGATTTAAACAGATAGTTGATTTTTCGGAAATAGAAGAATTTTTAGATACTCCCTTAAAACGCTATTCCTCAGGAATGAAGGCTCGCCTGGGCTTTGCTGTTTCTGCACATGTTGATGCTGACATTTTACTTATTGATGAAGTTCTTTCCGTGGGTGACATGAGTTTTCAGGAAAAATGCTTAAAAAGAATGGAAGAATATATAAATAATAAAACATCAATTATTTTCATATCTCATAACTTAGCTTCAATAAGAAAGCTCTGCCGCAGGACAATCCTTCTTGAGGAGGGGAACATTCTGATAGACGGACCCACCGAAGAAGCGATTGATGAGTATTTTAAGGTTTTTTCAAATAAAGAAAAAGGAAATTTTTTCATTAAAGATAATAAAGATAAGAATGGTTGTAATAAAAGAAATGGCGAAATTACAGATATCAAACTTCTAAACGACAAAGGCAAACCAACATCCCATTTCAATTCCGGAGATACGGCTATATTTAAGTATAAAGCGGTTTTTAATGGAGACATAGAAAAAGCGGACTTTGGTTTTTTTGTCAGAAGGGAAGATAGATTGATGATTATGGATACTTATCAGCACCGATTAACGGGAAATTTTACTTTTGCTAAGGCCGGGACAACTGTAGATGTGGAGTTCAGGCTTAAAGTGGAGTTATTGAAAGGTACCTATCATATAGGAACATACATATACGATTCGGTTAGGAAGGTTAATCAGGAATATATTGATAATGCCGCCACCTTGTTTGTTGATGATAAGGTTTCCTTTGGTGGAGTGGCTAATTTGCATCCTGAGATTAAAGTTACGGAAGAAAAACGGAAGAGTATTCAATGAAAATATGTTTTGTTGGTTGGGCCTGGAGTATGCATACGAAAAGGTATGTGGAATGGTTTGCTAATCGTGGCTATGAGACGCATCTAATTACGAACAAATTAGGATTGGATATCAAAGACACAACTATACATCTTATTAAAAAAAACAACAGCAGTAAAAGCCGCCTGAAACGCTATTTGACTTTAGATTTTAATATATGGAGGTGGCAGAGATATATCAGGCCGATGTTTGTAATAAAAAAGTTGATAAAACAAATAAATCCGGATTTATTACACTCGCACACTTTATATTATCCATCAAGTTTAGGTATTTATAGTAATTTTAGACCTCTTGTTATTATGCCCTGGAATGGGGATGTTATCTGGAAAATGGATGATTCAATATATCGGAGAATGTTTATTAACTACGCTCTAAAAAAAGCCGATGCCATACTTTATAATTCGTCGGAAATGTACCGAATTTGCACGAGCAAAGCTGGGAAAAAGACAAAATTCTGCAATCGCGTCGGTGTTGACTTAAATATTTTTAGACCCGGAATTAATACAGATGATTTAAGAAATAACTTAAGTTTAAAATCACAAGATAAAGTAATCTTGAGTGCAAGAAGTTTAGCAGAATTTTATAACATTAAAATTGTTTTGAAAGCATCAGCCATGGTTATGAATAAGAAGAAAAATGTAAAATTGATATTATGTTGGCATTCAGGAGAGCAAAACCAAATAGATGAATTAAAACATTTAGCAGAACATTTAGGTGTCAAAGATAATGTCATTTTTTATGGTCAAGCTCCTTATGAAGAAATGCCAAAGCTTTACAATATGGCTGACGTCCTTGTTTCTTTGTCGTCGCGTGACTCCTGTCCTATGTCTATGCTTGAAGCAATGGCATGCGGGACACCAGTTGTGATGGGAGACTTACCACAAATAAGAGAATGGATCCGAGATGGTGAAAACGGATATATCGTCCCCTGTCTTGATGATATCGCTGCTGCCGAAGCAATGATAAAGGTGTTTTCTAATAAAGAAAAAACAAATAGTTTTATAAAAAATAATCTTGCGCAGGTTTGGGAAAGAGCTGATTTTGATAAGAATATGATGAATATTGAAGCTCTATATTGGGAATTAGTTGCAGAAACGAAGAAATCGTGAATGGGGAAGAAATCAGCTGAGAGATATTTCAGAAGAAATGCGGGCAGGAAAAGGAAATGAGAAAAATGGAAATGGAAGAGTTATATTATAGCTTAATAGAGAAAAGATAATGAAGATATTAATATTAGGTGGGACGGGAATGTTAGGACACGTTTTATTTAAACAATTGTCAAAAAAAGCTGGTTTAGAAGTTCAGGCTACTGTTCGTAGCTACGATAATCTGAATAGTTGGTTTTCTCATGACGAGATTAAAAGGATACGGTCAAATGTGGACGCTAATGATTTTGATGCTGTTGTTCGTGCGCTTGCTGCTGTTAAACCCGATGTTGTGATAAATTGCATAGGTTTGATCAAACAATTACCAAAGGGTAGTGACCCGTTATCGGCTATTACTGTAAATGCCCAGTTGCCTCATCGCTTATCGTTAGTGTGCCGTAGTTCTGATGCGAGATTGATACATATCAGTACAGATTGCGTATTTGACGGTGAAAAAGGGATGTACAAGGAAGACGATATTACAAACGCTATTGATCTTTACGGAAGAACCAAGTCCTTGGGAGAGGTCAGTTATTCACCTCATTGTATAACTTTGCGGACTTCGATCGTAGGGCATGAGTTAAAAGGGGGTTTTGGATTGATCGAATGGTTCCTTGCCCAGGAAGAGAAAGTTAGAGGTTATAAAAAGGCTATTTATTCAGGTTTTCCTACAGTGGAATTAGCCAGGATCATCAGTAAATATGTTTTGCCTAATAGCGAGCTTACAGGAATATATCATGTTTCCGCAGACCCTATATCTAAATACGACCTGCTGAATTTAGTGGCTAAACGGTATAAAAAGGACATCAAGATAGAACCCGATGAAGATTTTGTTTTAGATCGTTCACTTGATTCTTCAAGATTCCGCTCGATTACCGGATACTCACCCCCGTCTTGGGTAGAGTTGGTAAATAGGATGTATATTGATTATGAAGAGCATAAGGAGAATTACTATGGTTTTTCAAGATAAGACAGTCCTGATCACCGGTGGAACAGGGTCTTTAGGAAAGAAGCTTATTTCCAGAATTATGCAAGGAGATTTGGGATTTCCCCAGAAAATAATTATATTTTCACGCGATGAAGCCAAACAGCATCAGATGAGATTAGAATGGAAGCATAAGATTGTTGCTACAGACGAAATTATTTATCGGGTCACCGAGGATATTCTTGAGTTTCAAATAGGCGATATTAGGGATTATCAAACAGTTCTGGGAGTAGCCTCCAGGGCAGATATTATAATTAATGCTGCCGCTTTAAAGCAAGTCCCTACGTGTGAGTATTTTCCTTATGAAGCAGTCCGTACGAATATTCAGGGAGCACATAATATTGTAACCGCCGTCAGGGAAGCCGGTCTGCATGTAGAAACAGTTGTTGGCGTGTCAACCGATAAAGCCTGTAAGCCGGTCAATGTAATGGGTATGAGTAAAGCAATTCAGGAACGCATTTTGATTCGGGGAAATATTGATTGCCCAAAGACGAAATTCATATGTGTTCGGTATGGAAATGTTTTAGCTTCCCGAGGTTCGGTAATTCCATTGTTTTTATATCAGATAGCACGAGGAGGGCCGGTTACGATTACTACTAGAGAAATGACACGTTTCCTTTTATCTTTAGACCAAGCAATTGACTTGATTTTTGATACCATACGATATGCAAAAAAAGGAGAAACTTTTATCCCCAAAGTTCCCTCTGTGAATATTGTAGACTTAGCGGATGTTTTAATTGGTGATAGAAAGATTATAAAGAAATTTATAGGGATAAGACCGGGAGAAAAAATCGATGAGGTCTTAATCTCGGAAGAGGAATGTTATAGGACAGTCGAGAAAAAAGGATATTATGTAATAGAACCAGTCTTGCCTGAGCTTAGAACAGAAGATTCTGCGCGTTCTATCTTAAAGGGAGAGTATACTTCCGCTGAAAACTTGGTGAGCAAAGAGGAAATTCGAGAGTTACTTAAAAATAATGGCCTTTTAGGCATAGAAGGAAATATCGAAGCAGAAGAGATATTAAGATGAAGATAATGACTGTTTTAGGGACGAGGCCTGAGATAATACGGCTAAGTCTTATAATAAAAAAACTGGATAGATATTGCAGGCATATCTTAGTGCATACCGGCCAAAATTTTGCCTCTTGTCTCAACGACATTTTTTTTAAAGAATTAAATTTGAGAAAACCGGATTATTATTTGGGAGTCAAGGCTGATACTTTTGCCGAACAGATCGGTAAAATATTAATTGAAGTAGAAAAAGTATTTTTAAAGGAAAAACCGGACAAAATTCTTATTTTAGGCGATACAAACAGTGGTTTAGTTAGCGTTGTAGCTAAACGTATGCAGATACCAGTCTATCATATGGAAGCCGGAAACAGATGTTATGATAATAGAGTGCCAGAGGAGGTAAATCGAGTAGTTATAGACCATTCAAGCAATATCCTTATGCCTTATACGCATAGAAGTAAAGAAAATCTCCTCAGGGAGGGCATGCATAACAAGAACATTTATGTTATTGGCAATCCAATTTACGAGGTGATTAAATCGCGTGAGGAGCAAATCGCAAAAAGTGATATTTTAAAGAAATTACGTCTGGAAAAGAGTAGGTATTTTTTAGCCACAATGCATCGCGAAGAGAATGTTGATGATAAAGAAAGGTTGAAAAGTATAATAACCGCACTTCAATTAATGCAGAAGAAATATAAGATACCTATTATTTGCAGCTTACATCCTAGGACAAAAAAGAGAATGCAAAAATATGGTTTAAAAAATAAGAATGATGAAATTAAATTTCTAACGCCGTTAGGGTTTTTTGACTTTATATCATTGGAAAAGCAAGCTTTTTGTGTTCTTAGTGATAGTGGAACGGTTCAGGAGGAGTGCTGTATTTTTAGAGTTTCCAATATAACGATAAGGGATGTTACAGAAAGGCCGGAAACAGTGGCTTGTGGAAGCAATATTTTAGCAGGCGTTGATTCTCAGAAAATATTAAAAAGCGTAGAGATAGTGACCAACGAGTCGAATAGTTGGAATGTTCCAGAAGAATATCTACGGAAAAATGTTTCGACAGTTGTAATAAAAATTCTTTTGGAGAAAAAATAGAAAAGATTGAGCTGATGGAAAAAAGTGAGGCGTATGGATAAAGTCGGTTTGCCTTTATTAAGGTAAGATATGGATTGAAAAATTTAAATGACAAAAACGTTAGTCATTACCGAATGGGCGCCGCCCTTGAATGAAGGCTCGCCTATAATGATGAAAAATCTATTCCAGTATTTCCCCAAAGGGAACTATTGTATATTGATGGATACTTTGAAGGAAAACTATAGAAGGGTAGATAAAAGTTATGTGCTCGACTGTTCATATTACTTTTTTAATGTGCCAATTTGTAGAGGAGGGAATAGAATAATTGATAGATTCTTTACTCTCCTCGAACTATTTTTATTGCCATTTCTTGCAATAAAAGGGGTAAGGGTTGCTATAAAGGAGGGGGCCGACAATATCCTGGCTCCAACTAACAATAGAGGTTTTTTCCTTTCTGCCTACTTTGTTCATCGGATAATGAAAAAACCTCTATATCTATTCATGTTTGATTTATTCGAAGAGATACAGTTGAGCAGGATAAAAAAGCATTTTTGCAAGTGGCTGGAAAAAAGAATGTTCAACACTGCAACCAAAGTATTCGTAACTACAGAAAGAATGAAAACATATTACAAGAGAAAATATGGAATTGATACAGAACTTATACAGCACTCTGTTGAATTACCTCCACACAATGAATATACACCTAAACATTATAAGTCAAAAGATATTTATAAAATTGTCTATACCGGATCGGTTTATAGTGCACAATATGACAGTATCGTAAGGCTTGTAAATGTGGTTAATGAATTAACGAATGTCAATTTGTTTTTATACACGACTCCGCGACAAGGCAAAATTCTAGAGGAAAATGTTAAGCTAAGTAAAAGGATAATCATAACCTATGCTGTCAGAAAAGATATCTTTCAGATACAAAGGGATGCCGATATCTTATTTTTACCGTACACTTTTAGAAGTGACTATTTAATGAGAGTGATTGTCGAAAACCAAGCACCCGGGAAAATAGCTGAATATTTTATAAGCGGCACGCCTATACTGCTTCATGCGCCGCCCTATAGTTATCTCTGTCAGTACAATAAAGAAAATGAGTTTGCTTTAACCGTTGATGAACCTTCTGAAAAAGCATTGCAAAGGGGGATCTTGCAGTTATTGAAAGATAAACAACTCAGGGAAAGAATTGTTCACAACGCATTAGCTACTGCAAGGAAACATGACGCTAAGAGAAATTCAATGAGATTACAAAAATATCTTTTTGATTAGGACGATATAAATATGCCAAATATAACGGAAATATTAGCATGTCCGGAGTGCAAGAACAAACTCATTTTTGGTAGCAAAGGGTTTGAATGCAAAAAATGTTTTAAGAAATATGCAGTAAAAGGTCGTACTCCAATAATGTTAAATAATTATAAGGAAGAGAAACAACCTCCTCTGGAAACCCGTGACAAATATACTGACTGGATATTTTCAAACATTATAGAATCCTTAGATAAAAATCATGTTATTCTTGATGTTGGTAATAACAATATGGAGCTTGATATTCCCAATGTTATGCGAATGGACATTTTGTATACTCCCTATGTTGATATTGTAGGGGACATACATAATCTTCCTTTCTTAGATGATTCCGTAGATTATATTTTTTCTAATGCAGTTTTAGAGCATTTGCGTGATCCGGTTTTAGCTGCTAAAGAAATGTATAGGGTATGTAAACCAGGGGGGTATATCTATGCTGATACTAATTTTGTGTTTACCTATCACGGATTTCCCCATCATTATTTCAATTTTAGTCTTACGGGTTTAGAGGAAGTGCTAAAAAAATTTAAGAGAATCAAATCAGGAGTTCCGCCATATCAGATGCCTTCTTACGCGATATCGGATGTTCTTGGGCATTATCTCAAGTATTTTAATGCGGAATCATGGAGAGAGAGAGTTTTTGTGAGGCGGTTAAAAGGAATTTTAAAATATCCTTTAAAAAGATATGATACCAGGTTTAAACCAGATGTGGTGCATCGTATTTCAGCGGGTGTTTTCTTTTATGGAATAAAATATGAAAGAGACAAAACCATAATTCCTCAACCGATTATGAAGGTATATTATGAAAGTAAACATTTGCAGAAAATGTTTTCTAATCCATACGATTTATCTAATTTACCAAATTTAATGTCATGGGCTAAAAATGAAGGGAGAAAAAATGCATGTATTGAGAATTATTATAAGAATATAGATTCTTTTGATAAGTACGTCTGTAATTCTGAAATTAAAAAGGAGTTTGATTAAATGGCTTTTGAGAACAACAGATGTTCCATTTTGATTCTTAATTATAATGGGCGGTCTTTACTGGAAGAATGTCTTCCATCGGTGGTAAGAGCTGCTCGGCATAATAATTCTAAGCATGAAGTTGTCGTAATTGACAACAATAGCACTGATGATAGTATTCAATTTCTGAAGGATAAGTTTCCTATGGTAAAGGTAATAGAGCTAAAAGAAAACCAGTATCTTTTCTCCTATAACAAAGTAATTAAAAACTGCCAGAGTGATTATATTATTCTTTTGAACAATGATATGAAGGTGGATAAAAATATTATTGAACCTCTGATAGAAAAAATGAAAGATGAAAGAGTTTTTTCAGTGGTGCCTAACATCAGGGATTGGAACGGCAGTAAATATAAAGAGGAAGGGAATAAGAATAGACTGTATTTCAGAAAGGGATGGATGGATTGGGAAAGAGTAGAGGATGAAGCGGAAGGGATAACATTTTTTACCTGCGCCGGCGCGGCACTCTATGATCGGAAGAAGTTTTTAGAGCTGGGAGGTTTTGATGAGCTTTACTTCCCGGGTTATGTTGAAGACGTTGATTTGTCTTTTCGTGCTTGGAGACGCGGCTGGACAAATTACTATGTGCCGGAATCACTGGCATTTCATAAAGATAGCGTTTCAATGAAACGCTATTTTGGTAACGAGAAAGTAGGGACGTTAAAAATCCGAAATAAATACCTCTTTTTCTGGAAGAACATACATGACAGGAAGCTGTGTCAGGAACACATTAAATACATCCCCCTGACAGTTATTAAATCTTTAATTAAAGGGAAAACAACTCTCATTTATGGTTTGAAACAGGCATTAGGTACAGTTAAGAAAGCGAAAAACAGAAGAATCCAAGAGAAAGCAAAGACCAATGAATTAAGCGATAGAGATATTCTCCAGTTGTTTAGTAAGCAGAATGAAAGTCAGGAAACTATACAGAGGCAATGATTAACTATGTAATTCTCGGGAAACCAGAAAATAACGTAATAAAAGATGGCGGTCAATTGAGAACCGTAAGTTTATATAGATATATCGAGAATAACATCAAAGAAGCAATTACAGTACCGTCACACTTATCATCAACTCCAAGTAATCATCTGTTTTGCGCTACGAAGGGCATAGCTGATTATATTAGAGTTCTTGCAATAGCATGTTTCGGTAAAAATAGAATAAACCTGTTTAATTACCACACGATGCCATTCGCCCATCCTTTAAACAATTTCGCTTTTATAAAGGGTTTGATATTTATAACTTTGTTAAAGATGAGTTCGGTACTTCGGCGGGGGGCAATCATTATTAACGTTCATGACCTGCCGAGATATCAGAACCCTGACCTTGGCTACCCGTTGTATTCAAGCGAGAATATTTACAGGATATTTGAAAAAGTTATATTTAATTTTGCCGATGAACTATGGCCAACATCGAGAGAAATGGAAGAGTTGCTCAGGAAAGATTATCGGCTCAGAAAGAAGAAGATGAGGATTGTTATAAATGGGAATATTAAGGAAGGGAAAGACCGCAGTTCAATTTTAAACAAGAAACCCAACGAGATCTTCTTTGTTTATTGCGGAACGATAAACAGGAATCGAGGAATCGAGCATATGATAGAATCTTTTGCCCGCTTAAATAGCCCGCGGGCCAAACTTATTATAATCGGGATAGACGAAGCCGGCCTGATGAAGGATTACGCATCAATGCGGGAAAATGTTGTATATCTCGGACAGATTACTGCCGCAGAATGTAATGCCACCGCAAAACAGTGCGATATTGGTATTATTTGTTATCCGAATAAATATTTTGATATAACTTATTGTTGTAAGCTTTCTTTTTATATTACATGTGGATTGCCAATTCTTGCCGTAGATACCAAGGTGGCTAAGAACCTTGTGCGACGCGAGAAGATTGGCATAGCGTGTAAAGCGGAGGAGCTGTCTGAGAAAATGCGCTATTTAGCCGAAAAAGACGACATAAGAAATTATTACAGAAAAAATGTCGCAAAGATCAAACATCAATTCTATTGGAAAGAGATTTTTGAGAAAACATTTAGCGAGTTTTTCCGTGAAAAAAAGATGGAAGGTTGGAAAAGGGCGTGAAATGAGAGATTGCTACATTGAGTAATAGGCATATGAGATTCAATAGAGTTTTATTGATAATTCCTGATATTTCTGGCTATTATGGTCTTCCTGACAATCCGCATCCAGGCATAGGATACTTAATGGGCTCATTGAAATCTCATAATATCGATTGTTTAGCAGTTGATATGCATTTTATAAACAAGTTTAATCTTCTTAAACAAAGAATTGAAGAATTTAATCCAGATTTAATCGGTGTTACTATTTATACATATCGGCATAAGATAGTTTATGAACTGATCAAAAAAATTAAGAAAAATTTTGGTATTCCTATCGTTATCGGAGGACCTCATGTTTCTATATATAAAGATAAATCATTCCATAATGGCATTATTGATTATGCGATAAAAAATGAAGGAGAGAAAGCATTAGTAGATTTATGCTGTGGTGTTCCCTTTGAAGAAATTGGTAATCTTTTGTATATGCGAGATGGAGTGATAATTGAAAATGCCACTCTACCTTTCAATACCAATTTGGATGCATTGCCTTTAGCCGATTATGAAAGTCTTGAATTAAAAAGGTACAATTCTATTGGAATGGTTTCATCCCGTGGATGTCCCCATCAGTGTATATATTGTCCTGTAGTAAGTACCATGGGTAGAAAATTCCGTCCACGTTCTCCCGATAATATATTAATTGAGATAAAAGATTGGTACAACAAAGGATTTCGCAGTTTTAATTTTGTTGATGATACTTTTTTAGAATTACCAAAGAGAGTTTTGACACTATGTGATTTGATTGAACAGGAAGGTTTAACAGGGTTACGTCTGGCATGCGATCAGGGAATCCGGGCTGATAAAGTGACCAGAGAAATTTTAACACGGATGAGACAGGTTGGATTTTGGTCTCTGGGTATTGGTGTGGAAAGCTTTAATGATAGAACTCTTGAATATATAAAAAAGGATTTAAGTGTAAACCAGATTGATTATGCTGTTAAAACAGCTTGTGAATTGGGATTTGAGGTAGGACTTTTTTTTATGGTTGGATTTGAAGGTGAAACGCCACAAGATGTACAAAAGTCTTTTGCTTTCGCCCAAAATTATCCAGTGGCTTACGCAAACTTCTATAACATAATACCTTATCCAGCTACAAAATTATTTAAAGAGATAAAACAAAACGAAGGATTTCTTGTTTTACCTGATATTTACTTGAATAAAGTGAATACAAGAATACGCAAACCTGTTTTTGCCCTAAAATCAATGAGTGTTTCTGAACGACAAAAACTTTTAAAGCAGGGATTTGATATATCCAGAAAAATATCGCGTAATAATACACTTAAATATTATGCGCATTTAGGCTTAGCAGGTCAATTCTTGGCCTGGTTGCTAAGTGCAAGATTATTCTTTCATAAAAAACACAGGCTTAAGTGTTATTTACAGAGAGTCTTTTCAATATTTGGGAAAAGGCTTCCGGCTATTGGTAGGCTAAAATAATAAATGTGACTTCAGGGAAGCAATTAACTTGCAAAATAATGTATCTATGCACGAATCTGAAGGTGAACAAAATCTGCTTGAATATATCAGATGTGATTTATGTGGAGGAGAAGATCAAACCCTTTTATTAGTGAGGTATCGTAACGATAAGATTCTCGGTGTGGCTAGAAGTTGGAGAATCGTTAAATGTAGAAATTGTGGCTTAATCTTCGTAAATCCTCGGCTAACCCCGGACTTAGCCGCCAAACGTTATGAGACTATATATTTCTCTCATTATGAAGATAACCCGATGGGTAGGTATAGAGGATGTGCCGGGGGCTTTAAAATTGTAAAGAAATACTTTCCACCGGGTTTCAAAGGCAAGATATTGGATATTGGATGTGGGTTGGGTTATTTTGTTGAATATCTCAAGAACAACGGATGGGATGCACAGGGTATAGAGGTATCGAAATATGCTACAAATTTGGCAAGAAACAAAAATCTAAATATTGTCTCAGGAGATTTTCTCAAGGCAGAATATCCGTCCAATTATTTCGACTGTATTACTATGTGGGATGTAATTGAACATGTTCCTTATCCAATGAGGTATATAAGAGAAGCTTATAAGATATTGAAACCCGGCGGACTGCTAAGTATCCAAGCGCCCAATATAGAGAACCTTACATTTCTATTGAATAAAAAAATATATCCCTGGCAACCAAGCGAGCACCTTTTTTATTTTTCAGCTAAGACATTGAAAGTTCTCTTGGACAAGAATAATTTTGAACTTATTGACCTAAGCATATCTGGAAATATGAAATGGGTGCTTACTAGGTTATTCGAAAAGGAAGAACTGCAGGATATTCATAGACAAGAACAAAAATCTATGGAACGAAATAGAGAATCAAAAGTTGCTCAATATATATACACATTGATTATTAGATTGGTCAATAAAGTTAGCTCTCTGATAAATCGGGGCGAAGTTTTACTAGTAGCAGCAAGAAAAATTGTATGATTTAATCTGGCATGACAAAGACCATAAATGAAATGAGAATTTGTTATTTTGGGCTTTATGGCAAGAGTTCTCCTCGTAATGCTAACATTATTAAAGGGTTACGACAGAACAATGTGAAGGTGGTTGAGTGCTGGGCGAAGGCTCATCAAAGGCTCTATTTTCTTTTAGACTTATCTGTTTTGTTTTTTAAATATCTTTTTATAGGGAAATATGATGCTATGATTATCGGTTTTCCAGGACGGCCTTCTTTGGGTGAAGTTTATTTAGGATGGTTTTTTACCCGTCTAGCCAGGAAGCCTTTAATTATGGATGTTTTTTTTTCATGGTATGACAGTTGGGCTTTAGACAGGGCCCGCGTCAGCAGAAATTCAAAAGTGGCTAAGGCTTTCTGGCGGGTTGATAAAAAATCCTGTCAGTTGGCAGACTTGGTTTTATTAGATACCAATACCCATATTGATTATTTTGTTAAGGAATTTAAATTGCCAAGAGAAAAATTCAAGCGGCTATTGGTTGTTGTTGATGATACTATCTTTACCCGAAGGGAACATGATTCTCAATTAAATAATGGAAGATTTATAATTCATTTTCATGGTACTTTTATCCCTTTGCACGGTGTTGATATTATAATTAAGGCTGCCAAAATATTAGAAAAGGAAAAAGATATTTATTTCGAAATAGTTGGAAAAGGCCAGACCTATGAAGAGGTTACAAAAATAAGCCGGCAATTTGGATTGGAAAATGTGTCTTTTTTGGGAGTAATGCCTCCTGAAAAAATTGCTGATTATATGACCCGGGCCGATATATGTTTGAGCATTTTTGGTAAAACAGATAAGGCAAAAAGAGTTATTCCCTTCAAAGTTTTAGCAGCTTTAGCTATGGGAAAAGCAGTGATTACAGGTCAGTCCCCAGCTGTTGAGGAGCTTTTGACAAATAAAGAAAATTGCTACTTTTGTAAGATGAATGATCCTGTTTCTTTAGCTCAAGCTATTTTATACCTCAAAGGTAATAAAGAACTTAGAGATAAAATAGCCGAGAATGGATACAGGCTTTATAAAGAAAAATGCACCTGCCGGGAGATTGGTAAAGAGTTAGTAACGATTATAGAAGGATTGAATAATAAAAAGAAAAGATTAAAAAGAGCCTAATCATGCATATTGCCATAATAACAAGTGGGTATTATGGAGCTTCAGGAGTCTTTACGCATGCTAGAGATCTATCATGTCAACTGATAAAAAAGGGTATTGATGTTACAGTTCTTTCCAGAGACGTAAAAGATTATATTGAAGATGAACATTTACGTTTTATTCATATTCGCGATATTCCACTTGTACCGCAAGTAATATTCTATTTTTGGAATCTTATCAGCTTACATTATCAGCACAAGTTAAATATTGTTTACGGATTGGATTCTATTGCGTATATTGCAGCGGTTGTTTTTGGGAAGTTACGGAAGGTTCCGTTGATATTTAATTTTCAGGCATCCATATTTAGTGCCAAACGCGAACTAGATTATTCTCTAATTGAAACACGAATATTTCGGTTTGCGAATCGGTTAGCAGCTAGAACTTCGGATCGAATAATTGGTGTTAGTCAAGAAATGGTGCGTTGCGCTCAGTATGCCGGTGCTAAAGAAGAAAACATTGTGTTGATTCCTAATTTGGTAGATTTGGACTCATTTAGAAAGATAGCAGAAGTACGAAATAAACGGATAAATAAAGAATTTATATGTCTTTATGTGGGAGCGCTCAGGCCGGTAAAAGGCGTAGAGTATCTGATTAAAGCAATTCCATCCATTCAGAAAGTTTTTAATAAAACGAAATTTTTCATTGTTGGTGATGGTCCAAATAGAAATAAACTAGAGAAAATGACTCAAGAACTTAGATTAAGTAATTATGTTGAATTTGTTGGCAATATTTCATGGGAAAAGGTTCTAAATTACTATGAAATGGCAGATATTTTTATCCTTCCTTCACTTAGTGATCCAAAACCGCTTGTAATACCTGAGGCAATGGCTGCTGGTTTGGCAGTAATTGGGACTAAAGTGGATGGAATCCCTGAGTTTGTGCAAGAGGGATACAATGGTTTGTTAGTTTCACCAGCAAATTCAGAGATGCTTGCAAGAGCTATCATTCGTTTACTTTGTGACACATCATTGCGTGATATATTCTCACGGAATTCACTTCAGACGGCAAAAACGTTTTCATGGAGTGAAAATATCAGAAAATTTGAAGAGCTCTTTAAAGAAACAGTTCATCGTGTAATCATATGAAAATAATTTCTTGTAATTTTTGTGGAAAGTCCAAAGCTGAAACTATATTTCACACACAGGATCTAAAATACAAAATTGATGGAGAGTTTTCAATTGTGAAATGTAAGAATTGTGGATTAGTATTCCTTGATCCACAGCCATCGGTTGAAAGGTTAAAAATGCACTACCCTGGTCCAGATTACCATGGACATAAGAAGGTGGGAGCGATTTCTTTGCAGGACGCTGAAATAGAAAGAGATTTCTTATACAAAGAACGCAAAAGAAATATTTATAAATATGAAAGGAAAGGAAAGATTCTCGATGTAGGATGCGCTGATGGTTATTTCCTGGCTTCTATGCGTGAAGAAGGATGGCAGGTGTTTGGAATTGAAATAAGTGAATACGCAGGAACATTTGCACGAAATACACTGCGTTTAAACATATATACTGGTTCAATGGAATCATTTGATTGTTCCTGGACTGATTTTGATGTTGTGACCTTTTATCATACTTTGGAGCATGTTTGTGACCCCCAGCTTGCACTTTATAAAGCATATGATGTGTTAAAGCCGGGGGGGATGCTCGTGATAGAAGTTCCTAATATAGATAATCTCCTTTTCAATGTTTGTAGATTTTTAGGAGTAAGTAATATGCTTTATCAAACACTGTCGCAGGAAACAAACTGGCATCAGTATCCGCATTTCTTGTTAGATGTACCTAGGCACCTTTACTTTTTTTCACCTCATACTTTATCTCAAATGCTTATCAAAGCTCATATGGAGATTCTCAAATGCGAGCAGGGTTATATTGGTACAAATGGAGTGATTGACACAGCAATCTATATAGGGAAGGATTTATGGCAGACATGGAAAAATAAGAATGATAAACGGTTAAGTGTGAATAATTCAGAGAGTATGCCCAAGTTATCTATCCCATTTCGCAATGAACCGTTCAAAAGTTTAATTTTATTAATATCAACATTAATCTTAGAATGCTTCAAGCCGCTCAGGAAAGGAGATCGTTTTACGATATATGCTCGTAAACCTCACTGAAGAAAGTTTTGTCACTGAGCTTATGTCATATTTTTAGAAAAACAGGAAAGGAAATAACAGATTGTTATGAAGAATTATGGTTATCAAGCGTATAATATATTCAATTCCAGAAAAAGGATTGATATTCGATTCCTCCGTGAAACCAGTGATGTGATTTTCATGCCAGCAATAGGAGTAAGGGCATGAATATTCTGTTCTTCGGTGACTACTGGGATGATATGTGGCGGCGGCGTCAGCAGTTGGCTTGGCGGCTTGCGCAGAGTAATTTAGTAGAGCATATAGTTTATATTGAAAGGCCATTGCCTATAACATCATTTGTTAAATTTTTAGCTGGCCGGGCTGATCATGACGGCATAGATCGTTGGCATCGTGTACTGCGAAATCGCTCATGGATTATGCAAAAAGGGGAGAAACTCTCGGTTCTGACCTCATTTGCACCGCTGCCACCGGTGGGTTGTAAGTCACTTTTTCATGCTTCAGAACAAGCCCGTGACCGATGGCTCTTGAACCGGATAAAGAAGCTTTTTGATTTTAGGCGACCCATGGTATGGATTAGCTATCCCCAGATTTCGGTGGAAGTTATACAAACTCTGGAGCCTAGCCTTCTGTGGTACGATTGTACTGAAGACTTTTCTGCTTTTCCGGAATTACCTGATTGCACACGGGCACAGATTAAAGTTGCTGATAGTTGGCTTACCAGTCACGCCAATGTGGTTACTGCTGTATCAAACACACTATATGAAGAAAAACGTCTGGTTAATGCCAATACCTACTGGTTGCCCAACGCCGTGGATACAGAATTGTTTCTGAAACCTAAAGAGAGTTTTTGTGTACCGTGGGAACTCCAGGGTATATCGCGGCCAGTTTTGACATTTGTGGGAGGCCTAAATGAATGGGCTCATGATTGGGAATTATTGGATCAAGTTGCGACATTGAGACCTGAATGGAACATATTGCTTATCGGAGGGTTAAGCGTGAGCCTGAAGACGTGTAAAATGTTACAGAATCGTCCCAATATCATTTGTGTTGGCCGGAAGCCCTATTACGATATACCGTCTTATCTAGCACATTCGGATGTTTGTTTCCAGCTTTATCAAATAGATCGTGCCAATGATACTCGTAACAGCCAAAAACTATTTCTTTACTTAGCGGCGGGAAAGCCAGTGGTATCTACTCAATCAGCAGATGTGGAAAATTATAGGGATTTGGTAGAAATTGCAGGAACAGCTAAAGCTTTTGTAGCAGGTGTAGAGCGGGTGCTTGTTGATGATTCCCCCGAAACCGTTAGGAGAAGACAGGAATTTGCACGAGAGAACGATTGGTCGGCGCGTGTAGGGCAGATTCGTCAAATTTTGGAAGATATGGGTAACAGCAGATAGCTCTTTAAGAGAGGAATGATACAGTGAAAAAGGATAACTGTGTTCAACGAAATGTTCCTTCGGATGTTTACAATGAACGTTACTACTGGGAAGAGGATGGTCCTTTTGGCTGGCGGCGATTCATAGAGACTCGTGGTCAGGATCGGGCTCTGGACGGAAGCTATTTGCTGTCCCTGGGGCAACTTAAGGATGGGATGCGAATGTTGGACGTTGGTTGTGGACGGGGTGAGTTGGTCTTCCGATGTACGCAGGATTACGAGCTTCTCGGCGTAGGAATAGATTACAGCGTCACAGCGATGAGTATCGCCAGAAACATTGTATTTGAGTTCGCCTCAGAAGAGCAGAAAGCCAAGATGTTATTTGTCAGGGCGGACGCTCAGCGATTACCTTTTTCTGATAGATCCTTTGATGTAATCTTCTCTCATCATGTGGTTGAGCATCTCTATCCCAAGCAGTTGGAAAGAATGTTGAGCGAATGTAATAGACTTCTACGGGATAATGGCCGTTTGGTGCTTGAAACCGGCCCCAACCTTTGGCGACTGCGATATGGATTCCGCATCACCCGGTTGGCCTATCGGATTCCGTTTTTGGGTGAGATATATCGCAGGATGATGGGGGTGAAGGAGATTCCCCGCCAGGCAAAGACAGCCGAAGATGCACGTTACCACATTGGGGAACAGAGTGTGCCGAGTTTGAAAAGGGTGTTATGGAAAAATGGGTTTAAACACAAGGTTTGGGTAGGGCTTGGGCAAGATAGCCATTTCTCCAGAAGAGCATTTCAGAAGCGATTTGGGTGGTTAGGTATACTATTATATGGACTCTACTATCTGTGTTATGGTGTCTTTCCATTCAACATGGTGTTCGGCGATATCATCTATGCGCTAGCCTGGCCGGACAGGCGTTGATTCGAAATGGTGGATTTGATGGATAAAACACAAGACCGACATCGCCGTATTGTGATGTTCGTACCTCAAGAGGTACACACCGGAGGTGACCGCTATCTTGTTGAAATTTTTAAATATTTTCAAAGGCAAAAAGTGTTGGTAGAACCGATTTATCTTGTACATAATACAAGAGCTAAGCATGGACTTAAATTAGCGGTAGACTGTCTTTTAACAAATTTTCGTTTTTTTTATCTTATCAGACAGATAGATAAACTATCGAGTGTGATTTTTTTTGAGGATTTTTATCTACACCCTCGTCTGTGGTTGTTTAACATTTTGGCCCGTCTAATTACTGGTCGGATGAGGACGGTTATCCTTGTACAATCAACGCTCTTTTACCATAATATTTTGAATCACCGATGGGCTAAGTGGCTGGACGAGTGGGTGGTGCGTATTTTTTTCAGACAGGCTAGTCTGATCCTAACCAACAGTGAGTTCACCCGCCAAGAAGTATTGTCATTTGGGAAAGACCCAAACCGTGTGAAAGTTATCTATTGTGGCTATGAGGATATATTAACACCGAAACCAAAGAAAAAGCAGACAATCAGAGAAGATAAGGATATAAGACGTATTTTGTTTGTAGGACAGTGTGTTAGGGTTAAAGGGATAGAATTTTTGTTACGAGCTGTTTCGATGCTTTCTGACCGACGTATCATGCTGAATGTGGTTGGAAATACAACGGATGACTCAGATTACTTCACTAGATTGAGACATACCATCGAAGCGTTGAATTTGGAAGATCGCGTAATCTTTCATGGGCATATAAGCAACAAAATGATGCTAGTACAATTTTACCAACGCGCAGATGTGTTTGTTCTACCTTCTTTATCTGAAGGGTTTGGAATCGTTCTTTTAGAAGCTATGTCATTTGGGTTGCCTATTGTAGCCACCAGGGTAGGGTCAATTCCTGAGTTAGTCAGAGATGAAGAGAATGGTCTTTTGGTTCTACCAGCGAATTCTGAATCATTAGCAGACGCCTTGAAACGTTTATTGGATTCAGAAAAGCTTAGGCAGAGATTAGGGACTAACGGTCGAAATTTCTATCAAGCCAATAGAGGGTTTTATAGCTGGGATAAGGTTGGGGAACGGATTTTGGCATCAATAATGTGACAAAGTTGCTCTGGAGCGAGAGAGGATAAAAGCATTGTCTGAGCGGACAAATAAAGATGTACAAGTTGCAATTCTGGGATGTGGGGCAATTGCTCAGACGCATATCCGAGTAGTTAAAGATTTACCTCAGACACAAATTTTAGGTGTGTGTGATCGCGAGGAATCCCGGGCGCAATCAGTAGCCGAGCAGTTTGGAATCAAACAAACTTTTTCTTCTTTAACACAGATGTTGGATCAGATTAAGCCAGAGGTTGTACATATCCTTACCCCACCACAGACTCATGCGGAATTGACTATTCAAGCCTTGAAGGCTGGTTGCCATGTGTTTGTAGAAAAGCCTCTCTGCCTGACACTCGAAGAGGTAAAGGGTATCTATTCGGCAGCGCAATCTACAGGGCGGATGGTTAGTGTTGACCATGCTAATCTCTGGTCGCCACTGGTCGAGAAAGCGCGGCGGGTAGTTGGTTCAGGTCGAATAGGCCGGTTGCGACACATTCAGTATGTGATTGGCGACGACTACCTGGAGGTGGTTAAAACAGGCTATGGACGTTGGGCGCTGGAACTGCGCGGTGGTATCTTCTGTGACTTGATCTCTCACCCACTGTATCTTATCCGTGCTTTTTTGCCAAGTGCAGAAGTGACCTCGGTGCGGGCTTGTGGTACCAATATCCGCGACCTGCACGAGTTGTGGGTGGATTTCATCGCTGAGGAGGGTGGGGCTAACCTGTGGATGTCGCTCAGTCAACGTCCGATAGAACATAATTTACGCATCTATTGTACACGAGGGACCATCCATATAGACCTGCATAACTTCTTCCTGGCGCTCGTGCCGGAACGAGGACTACCAGGGCCAGTAGCACGAGTGGTCAATACTATATCGGAGTCGTGGCAGCGTGGAATGGGGACACTGAGCAAAGCCATTGGTTTAGTTTTTCGGCAGTTTAATCAGCGCGCTGAAATAGCGGAGGCCATCCGTGTTTTTTACCAGGCCATTGTGGAGGGTAAATCTTCTCCTGTCACTCTGGCCGAGGCTCGGGCAGTGGTTGAACTCTCAACAACGATATGGGATAGGTTAGAGAGAACATCTGGAGCCATCCGTCCAGCAGTGGATGAAAAAGGACGAGTGATTGTCCAAAAGACGCCCGCTGATTTCGTCAGGAGTGCTCGGGATAGAGCGCCCAAGGTGCTCGTTACCGGAGGAACAGGATTCATCGGCAGCCACTTAGTGAAGAGGCTGGTCTCTAGTGGTCGGTGTGTGCGGGTACTTTGTCGTCCTACAAGTCGTCTGGATGCTTTGTCCACTGATAGGGTAGAATTAGTCCTTGGCGACATGAGTGATCTCGATTCTGTACGCCAGGCAATGAAGGGAATCGAGGTGCTCTATCATCTGGCTGCTGCCATGGGTGGCGATTGGGCGACCCACTACCAGGGTACGGTAATTGGAACACAGAATGTACTTCAAGCGGCGGCTGAAAGTGTAGTTAAGAAAGTGGTCTACGTCAGTTCGCTGGGGGTTCTTAACGCCAGTCGTTTTCCAAATAGAGGAATTATTGACGAAAAATTTCCCTTAGAAAGGCATCCTTCAGCAAGGGGTGATTATTCTTGTGCAAAGCTGGAAGCTGAAAAGATTGCACAAGAATACATTAAATTAAACCAATTAAATATATCAATTGTGAGACCTGGGCTAGTATATGGTCCTGGAGGCACACACCTGTTTACCGATGCTGGATTTCAAGCTAGTAATCGTCTTGTTTTGGTAGTAGGTTTGGGAAGGCGACTACTGGGGCTTACTTATGTAGAGAATTTAGTAGATGCATTGTTATTAGTAGCACAGAGTGAAAATTCTCAGGGCAGTGTATATCACATAGTAGATGATGATCAACCGAATGTGCGAAAATATATACAGGTTTATCAAGAAATGAGTGGAAATCGTATTTTTCCTGTTTATATCCCAACCATTATGTGGTTGGGTGGATTTAGAGTTTTGGAACTAGCACTAAGAATGGCTCGAGGTTCTTCAGCTAACTTTACTTATCGGCTACAGTCTATTGCGAGAGGTCCGCGCTTCGACACCTCAAAGGCTCGAGAGAAAGTTGGATGGATATCAAAGGTCTCATTTCCGGAAGGAATGAGGAGAGCATTTACAAATACTAATTTTTAACAAAAAGGAGAAAGAGTTTTAATTTACAAATGTATACATTGGTGCTAAGTTATGAATTTCCTCCGGCTATCGGTGGTGTTGGATATTATACATATGGAGTGACGAAAAGCCTTAAGGATTTGAAGGGTGAGGTCATTGTGATCGTTCCCCATGCTCTTGGTGATAGAAATTTTGATAAGAGACAATCTTTTAAAATAATAAGGGTGAGTAGAATTCTTATTATAAGAGAGCTCATGATGTTCCTGTTTACTTTGTACCTAATAAAAAAACATTCTATGAAAAGGATATTTAATTCTGTTTGGTTCCCTTGTGGAGTAATTTCATTTTTAATAACGAGACTTATTAATATACCATATTTTGTAACTGCTCATGGTTCAGATATTCTCGATGACCAAAACATTCAGAATAAATTCAAGCATTTTATACGGCATAATTTACGCTGGTTAAAACGTCTGATATTCAAGCATGCCGCAAGAATATTCGCTGTAAGCAACTTTACAAAAGAAGTTTTGATTAAGCAAGGAGTTCATAAAGATAAAATTGACGTAGTATTAAATGGAGTTGATAATGATAAATTTAGACCACACAAGAAATCATCAAGGCTTCTTAGCAAACATAAACTTTTTGGACAGAAAACTATATTGTCAGTTGCTCGTCTTGACAGATATAAAGGTCAAGATATGGTTATCCAATCCTTACCCAAAGTTTTACAAAAGTGTCCAAATACTGTTTATCTTATTGTAGGAGATGGTGGGCAGAAAGATGGACTAAAAGGTCTTGTTAACAAACTGAGATTGGAGTCTCATGTACGATTTATAGGGTATGTTTCAGATGACAGATTACCTGAATACTATAATCTATGTGATGTTTTTATAATGGTACCTCGTCAAGTTAAAGGAGACTTTGAAGGGTTTGGATTAACATATTTGGAGGCAAATGCTTGTGGTAAACCGGTAATTGGGAGCCGAACCGGTGGTGTTCCCGAAGCAATAATCGATAGGGAAACAGGTTTCATCGTTGATCCAACATCTACTAACGAAATTTCTCAGGCGTTAATTAATATACTTTTCAATGTCCAACTTGCCCATAAAATTGGGAAGGCAGGACAGGTTCGGGTAGAACAGGAATTGAACTGGAAATTAGTAACTAACAAGATGCGGAATATTATGAAGCTTTCTGAAAATATCTCCTGAAAGATAGAAAATGGTCAAAATTCTATTTTGGATATGTGCAGGAATTGTTTTATATGTTTATTTTGGTTATCCTTTGTTGTTAATAATTCTTTCAAAATTCATCAAAAAGCCTGTAAAAAAAGGAAATATTGAGCCTTCAGTTACGATAATTGTTGCTGCATACAATGAAGAGAAGTGTATTAAACAAAAGCTTGAAAATTGCTTGTCTCTTAATTATCCAAGAGATAAATTGGAAGTCATTGTCGCTTCAAATGGTTCAACAGATAATACTAATAATATTGTGAGAGATTATTTGACCCAAGGGATTAAATTGGAAGTTTTTAAAGAACCAAGTAAAACCAATGCACAAAATTTAACAGTTCCGAGAGCAAAAGGGGAGATTATCGTTTTTTCAGATGCAAATGCTATTTATCATAAGGATGCTCTATTTCAATTAATGGCAAACTTTGCTGATCCAAAAGTTGGGGTTGTCTGTGGACGTTCTATTTTGAAATCGGCCGAAACATCTTCTGTGGACATGAAAGAGTCCTTATACTTGAGGTATGAATACTGGATAAGAAAAAATCAAAGCAAAATAGGAAGTTGTGTTACTGGATCTGGCGAAATGCTTGCTATAAGAAAAGAGCTTTATCAAAAAATCAATGAGAATTATATGGAAGATTTTATGCTTCCTTTGCTGGTTCTAGAAAAAGGCTATCGGGTCATCTTTGAGCCGAAGGCTTTTTCTTCAGAAAAAACAAGTGGTGTAGCCTCTGATATATTTCGATGTAAAGTGAGGATAATTACGCAGGATTTCACAGCCTTCTTTAGTGTCATTGGCAGATTAATAATACATACTCCTATGGTCGCTGTGCAACTAATTTCACATAAACTCCTTAGATGGTTAATCCCTTTTTTCTTGATAGTACTACTCTATATTAACATTTTTCTACGTGGGTCTTTTACCTACAATCTTATCTTGACCTGTCAATTTTCGTTCTATTTAATTGCGTTAGTAGCACATGTGCTGGAGAAAAGGGATATTAAAATAGGGTTGTTAAGTATTCCGTACTATTTCGTTCTTGTGAATTTAGCCTCAGCACTGGGTGTTTCTCTCTCTATTTTTGGTACAAGATTGCCAAGCTGGGAAAAGTATCGCTAGATAAAAAATGATTAAAAAAGAAATTATTACAAACGCAATACGAGATATTGCTGTAATAAATTCAAATAAAGAGATTGATATGAGTAAATGGGATAATTATATAAAACAAAAGAAATCAGTATCTTTTTGTCATCTTTCAGGATGGGAAAAAGTGATAAGGCAAAGTTTTGGACATAGACCTTTTTATTTAATGGCTGGGGAAGCAGAGAAAGTTATGGGTATACTGCCGCTTTTTATTATTAAGTCAAGGCTTTTTGGCTCATGTATGGTATCGGTTCCGTTTCTGGATTATGGTGGTATATGTGCTGAAAATGAGAAGGTCGAGAGAGAGCTATTTGACCAAGCAACTAAAATTGCCTGTAGAGAGAAGGTTGATTACATTGAGTTTCGATATCAAGTTAAAAAAGATAATACGATTGTTGATAAATCTAATAAAATAAACCTAAAACTTAGACTCGATAATGACCCTGAGGTTATTTGGAATAAATTAAAACCAAAAGTTCGTAATCAGGTACGGAAAGCAAAGAAAACAGAGTTGCAATTTAAAGTAAGTGGTTTTAAAGAGGTTGATTTGTTTTATGATGTATTTGCTAGAAATATGCGGGATTTAGGTACGCCGGTATATCCAAGATCATTTTTTCTAAATATATTGCGGATATTTCCTGATAATGCAGAGATATTTCTTATTAAATATGACAGAAAAGTTATTGGAGGTGCTTTAGCTTTTTATTTTAAAAATCAAATGGAAATACCATGGGCTTCTTGTATAAGAGAATATTTTGAATATTGTCCTAACAATTTGTTGTACTGGGAGGCTATTAAAAGGGGTTGTGAAAGAGGATGTGAGTATTTTAATTTTGGTCGGTCCACTAAAGGCTCTAGCCATTACAATTTTAAAAAACAATGGGGAGCCCAGGAACAGCAGCTGTATTACCAGTATGTTCTCGTTAATGCTAAAAAATTTCCTGATTTGAACCCACAGGCAAAAAAATATCAGACAGCGGTACATATCTGGAAAAAACTCCCTGTGGCAGTATCAAATTTTGTTGGTCCAAAGATAAGTAAATATATACCATAACCAATGAATAAAAATATTGATATTTTATTTGTAAATCCTCCCCTTTCGCAGGAAGAGAGGTACGGCCACCTCTCTCCAGGGGGAAGCCTGATGCCACCGATAGGCCTATGTTCTTTAGCGGCAACCACCAGGGCTGAAGGTTTCGAAACAAAGATATTAGACGCGGCGGCTCTTTGTCTCACAGAAAAAGATACGGTTGAAGAAATTCTCAAATTGAATCCTCGCTATTTAGGGCTGACGGCCGCTACCGTTTCTATTCATAATGCCGGTGAGGTAGCCCGCCTTGTTAAAAGCCGAAATAAAGACATAAAAATTTTAATAGGGGGACCCCATATAACATCTGTTTCGGAAAAGACTATGGAAATTTTTTCTGGTTTTGATATTGGGGTTGTAGGAGAAGGAGAAACAACAATCATTGAACTATTAAAGGCATTGGAAAGAAGTGATAATAATTATGATTTAACTCAAATTGATGGTCTTATTTTCAGACAGGATGGTAAGCTTCAGGTTAATGCCGCTCGGAAGTATATTGAGGATTTAGATAGTCTACCCAAACCTACTTGGGATCTTTTGCCAGAGCTAAAGAAACATTATAGACCATCGATTTTAAGAGGGTATTACCTTCCAGCAACAGGAATTGTTACATCCAGAGGGTGTACTGGTAAATGTACCTTTTGTGACAGGTCAATGTTTGGAGGTAAATTGCGAGCTAACAGTGCTGAATATGTTGTTTCAATTATGGAAGAGCTTCATCTCAGATACGGTATTAAAGAGATATTTATTTTTGATGATAATATGATGCTTTTTCGGAAGAGACTTGAGAAGATATGCAATTTTCTGATCCAGAAAAAACTGAAATTGAAATGGTCCTGCTTTGCTCGAATTGATTTTGCTTATCCAGAAGGACTTAAAATGATGAAAGAAGCTGGTTGCCGGTTGATCGCCTATGGAATAGAAAGTGGCACTCAGGAGATGCTTGATTTTCTTCAAAAGAATATTACCCTGGAAAAGGTTAAAGAGGTGATACGATGGACAAAACAAGCCGGTCTTATTGCAGAAGGATTGTTTATGATGGGACTTCCTCGAGAGACAAGAGAGACAATGCAAGCAACAATTGACTTTATCAAATCCAATCCCCTTGATGATATTGCTATTACGATATTTACTCCTCTGCCAGGAGCCAAACTGTATAAGGAAATTCACCAGTACGGAACATTTGAAGAGGATTGGCGGAAAATGTCGCAGCATTATCCTGTTTTCATCCCTTATGGATTAATAAGGGAAGAAATTTTAGAATTTAATAATAAAGCACTAAGAAAATTTTATCTTCGACCTCAAAAGATTCCCAATCTTTTACGGCGATTTAAAAGTATTAGGCATCTGGCTGAATTTATCTATGCTGGAATGTTATTTATTATTGGAGTTATGAAAAAGATATATTTATATGACAAAAAACATTCTTACAATTGATTTAGAAGATTGGTTTCAATCATCAATGGAATTATTTGATAAATTCCAGGAGCCTGAAAAGATTTTCCGTCCCACAGGGAGGGTGGTTAGGAATACACACAAATTATTAGATATTCTAAAAGAGCACAAAGTAAGAGCCACATTTTTTGTTTTGGGCACAGTTGCAGAAGATTTTCCTGATTTAATCAAAGAGATTTACTCAAAAGGTCATGAGATTGCCACACATGGATACGGGCATAAATTGATTTATAAACAGACAGAAGAAGAGTTTAGAAAAGATTTAAGGAAATCCATAAATATTATTGAAAGTGTTACAGGTGAGAAGATACTAGGGTATCGAGCGCCGTATTTCTCCATCAGAGAAGATTCGTTATGGGCTTTAGAGGTATTAAAAGAAGTGGAATTAAAATATGATGCTAGTATTTTTCCTTTAAAAAGAAAGTTATACGGCGTTAATGATATTAATAGAATTAACACAAATGGAATTGTTGAATTTTCTGTTTCAAAAACAAGTCTCTTGGGATATGAATTTCCTTTTGGTGGAGGGGGATATTTACGGTTATTTCCATATGCAGTAACAGAATGGGCAATAAGAAAGTTAAATAGGCAGGGAAAAGTTGCAATGGTATATATCCATCCTTATGAGATTGATACAGGAGATTTTCAGGATTACGGATTTGATAAGAAGCTGGAGACAAAATTTACCAGATTTACTCAGGGGTTTAATAGGGAAAAGACAAAAGATAAAATCAGGGCGTTATTGAGAGATTTTGAGTTTGTCAGAATTAGGGATTTATTGTAATCATGAACAGCCAGGGAGTAGCTAATGGAATATTTACTTTTGTTTATTATGTGTTATTTAAGTTCGTTGATTTTGACTCCTTTTGTGGCACGCTTTGCTTCAACGAACGGTTTTCTGGATATGCCCCGGGATGAGCTACGAATCCATAAAAGGCCTATTCCACTCTTGGGAGGAGTAGCAATATTTATATCATTCATTTTGGCAATCATAACTGCAACTTTAATCCAAGATTTTGAGTTGGCATCAGTGAAGAGCGCAGTCATTGGTGGAAGTATTGTCTTTATAGTTGCCTTATGGGATGACATAAGAGATATAAATCCATATATTCGGCTATTTGCTCAAGTTTCATCTGCTTTGATAATAGCTATGGGTGGTTTCCAGATGAGGGTATTTAACTCAGGATTGTTAAATCTTTTGTTGACTATTTTCTTCGTCGCTGGAGCCTGTAATTCAATCAATCTTCTGGATGGTATGGATGGATTGGCTTCCGGAGTGGGAATCATTATAGGTATGGGTTTCCTTATGCTATCAATCCTATCAGGTAATATAATCGGGATGATTTTCTCTATGATTATTGTAGGTGTATTGGCTGGATTTCTCCTATACAATTTTCATCCTGCTCGAATTTTTCTCGGAGACAGTGGAAGTAATTTTATCGGATTTTGTCTTGCCTTTTTAGCAATCGATTTTTCTAATCGAAATCCTGGTGGGCAAGGATTGCTTATACCTGTTGTGTTTATGAGTGTACCTATTTTGGATACTACATTGGCTATTACCAGAAGACTCCTTTCCAAAAGACCGATCTTTGAAGGAGATCGATATCACTTTTATGATTGGTTCTTGCAAAAGGGTCTAACACAAAGAAGAGTAGCTCTTATTGTATATGGGATTGGATTATTACTCACCATAAGTGGGGTGGTTGTAGGTATTGTCGCAATATAAGAAAGCATAAGGAGGTTAAAGTTGAAAGTCAATTTTAGAGAGAAATGCATACCCATAAATAGCCCTACACTTCCTCCTGTAGAATCATTAATGGATGATTTGAGAGATATATTCTCTTCAGGACTTATCACCAATAATAGATACGTATATGAGTTAGAAAAAAGACTCGCTCAATATATGGAGGCAAAGAATGTGGTTTGTGTATCCTCGTGCACTTCAGGACTGATGTTAGTAGAAAGATATCTGGGTCTTAAAGGAGAGGTCATTGTCCCCAGCTTTACATTTCCAGCTACAGTACACTCTTTGGTATGGAACAATCTGAAGCCTGTGTTTGTAGATTGTAACCCGAAAACGTTTAACCTGGAGCCTGGCGAGGTGGAAGCAAACATAGGAGAGAAGACATCAGCAATACTTGGTGTCTATATATTTGGAAATCCTCCGGAAATGGATGCACTTTTAGACTTGGCGAAGAAATATGGCATAAAATTGATTTTCGATACCGCCCATGGTCTGGGAGCAAAATACAAAGGTACCTTTTCTGGAAATTTTGGCGATGCTGAAGTATTCAGCCTGGCTCCCACAAAGCTGGTTACCTCCGGGGAGGGCGGAGTTATTGCTACTAACAATGATGAGTTAGCGGAAAATTTGAAGTTAGGAAGAAATTACGGAAATCCTGGAAATTATAACTGCTCCTTAGTCGGTTTAAATGCCAGGATGTCAGAGCTCAATGCGATATTGGGCTTGAAGACCCTGGAACTCTTGGAAAATAGTAGTTCCCGAAGATATAAAATAGTATCTCTTTATAAATTATTACTGGGAAAGATTCCCGGAATCTCTTTCCAGGAAATATCGGAAGGGAATCGTTCTGCTTTCAACTATTTTTCCATCCTCATTGAGCCTGATGAATTTGGAATGAAAAATATAGATTTAAAAAGAGCCTTAAAAGAAAAGGGTATAAGTAGTAAAGTCTACTTTTCCCCACCAGTTCACACTCAGGATGCCTATAGTGAGTATTATGAGGAATACAAGGATAAACTTCCCGTGACAGAATGGCTCTGCGAGAGAATTCTTTGTTTACCTCTCTTTTCCCATATGAGCGAAGATATGGTAAAGTACATATGTGATACAATAGAAATTATTCATTCCCAGAATAGGAAGAAGAGCGAAGTCAAACAAGGGGTATAGCGAATGAAAAGGTCAACAAGCAAATTTCTATTCATAGTGAGCGATTTAGTGCTTATTAATGTATCTTTTTTCATATGTCTTCTGTTAAGGTTTGATGGTTGGATACCCTCTTATTGGATGGATATGTACAGGATAACATTTTGGGCTTATTCTCTCATCTGTCTTTTAACTTTTTCTTTCTGGAAATTCTATGACCATGACTGGAGGTATATGACCGCCAAAAATCTTATGAGGATTTTCGCAGGGGTGATGATTGGACTCTTTCTCTATGTAGTTTTTCTTTTCTTCTTCAAGCAGTGGACATTTCCCCGCACGGTCATATTTATGGCTCTGGTTTTCACCACTGTGTTTATTGGGGGGAGTAGACTTCTGGTGCATGCGATTTTCAGCTATGGGAAAAATATTATGGGAACTAATAGAGAATTGTCCAAAAATGTGTTAATAATCGGGGCAGGTGGCTCAGGGGAGATGTTGATCAGGGACATGGCCAGAAAGGGTAATGTACCATATAGGCCAGTCGGCTTTATTGATGACGACCCTAAAAAAATAGGAATGATTATACGGGACATTCCCGTCCTGGGAGAGATTAGTGAAGTGGGAGAGATTGCTAAACAAAAGAAAGTGGAGATGATTATCATTTCTATCCCCTCATCTACTCGCGAGCAGATGAAGCGTATTGTTGCCCTCTGCAAGGGGACGGGTGTGGAGGTAAAAACCGTGCCTTCTCTTTTCTCTATCCTTGATGGTTCTGTGAACATTAGCCAGATAAGAGATGTTGAACCAGAAGATATCTTGGGGCGGGAGGTTATTTTAGAAGAATTTGACGAGATAAAGAACTGCTTAGCAGGGAAGTCGGTGTTGATTACCGGAGCAGGAGGGTCTATTGGTTCGGAACTGAGCAGGCAGACGATGAAATACGGACCAAAGAAATTAATCCTGCTGGATAGTTCTGAATATAGCGTTTATTCAATCTATACGGAGCTTGTAGAAAAGTATGGAAATAATTTGCTTATTCCCATGGTGGCTAATGTTCAACATGGGAAGGAGATAGAGAGAATATTCGGTAATTTACGGTCCGACATCATCCTCCACGCTGCTGCATATAAACATGTGCCGCTGTTGGAAGAAAATGTGGAAGCCGCAATTAAAAACAACATCTGGGGCACGATGAATTTAGCTACCTTAGCAGAGAAATACAGGGTGGATAAGTTCGTCCTGGTCTCTTCTGACAAGGCGGTTAACCCCACTAATGTGATGGGGGCTACCAAGCGCATTGCGGAAATGGTTATCCAGTCTCTGAGTGAGAGTGGCAAAACGAAATTTAGTGCTGTGCGTTTCGGCAACGTTCTGGGAAGCAATGGAAGTGTATTGCCATTATTTAAAAGGCAGATTGCCAGGGGAGGTCCGGTTACTGTTACTCATCCAGAGATTATACGGTACTTTATGACTGTCTCGGAAGCGGTCCATTTAGTTCTCACTGCGGCAGCTATGAGCAGGGGTGGTGAAATATTTATTCTGGATATGGG
>CAYOFG010000009.1:0-8393 GCA_964403285.1 uncultured Clostridia bacterium
CCATCTTCAGTTTCTTCAAAGCGAGCCAGGAAAGGATAACCAGAACTATACCATATCCTGCATCAGTAACACACAGACCAAAGAAGAGTGCAAAGAATAGTGCCAGATAGGGGGTGGGATCGATGCTTCCATATGCGGGGCGACCAAAAAGGTCTGTAACAACTTCAAAGGGCTGAATTGCTTTACTATTTTCCAGGACCACAGGCACTTTCTCGCCCTTGCCAGGAGGAGAAACCGTTATTTCTGTCTCGGGATATTTCTCTTCTAAAGTTTTCTTTACCTGTCCCACTCGGCTCTCCTGAATCCATCCGGAAAGGAAAAAAGAGTCACTCGTGCGGGCTAAAAAATCTCCTGCTTCTTCCTTTTTCTGCAGATTGTAATAGTAGTCGTGGAGAGCCATAAGCTGGTTCTTGTAACGTAATAGAGAAGAGGCTTCCCTGTTCAGTTTCTCTTCCTTGCTTTTCGCTTTCCCTATCTCCCTCTCAATCTCGACGAGAAACTCCTCAGGTGAATGGTTCACCTGAGGCAGGAGAGTTTCGTAAAATTCGTACTTCTTTAGAAGAGGGATAATATTATCACTCTCTTCTTTTAGAAAAATAACCACTATGTATACAGAGATCTTATCTCTTCTAACTTCACACCAGTAGCTCGCCGATGTACTCTTCTCCAGTTCACTTGAGAACTTTTTATAATTTTTAAAAGGAATGATTCCCGGAACAACCCGAGTCTTATCTGTATCCACAAGAGCGGACAAGTTTAACAATAAATCTCTCCAGGGAATTAAGACGGCCTTCTCCTCATTAAGTCTTTTTCTTTCCATCTCTAATTGGCGAAATGCCTCTTCCAGATTCTTACACCGGGAGTAGACTTCATCCACTCTGAAAGTCTCTAAAATATTATCCAATTCAACTCGCTCAAGAACTAACTTTTCCTGAGTTAACCCTTCCAGAAATGTGGATTTCTCCTGGAAGCTGGAGAGAAACTCGAGGAGGTATTGAACTTCTCTCAATCTATCTTCAAAAACCGACTCTTCTCTCGCTTGCACAAAATAGTCTTGGGTAAGCTCTTTCCTGAGGTCATTAATCTCCACAACTCCCCATTTATAGAGAAGCGCAAGCACGTTCTCCCGTATTGAATTATGCCCGATTATCTGAATTTTTTTAATTTCAGAAATTGCCATTCTATTTCAGTTGAATTCCCATCTCCTGGAGTATTCGACTCAATGACTTGTGGAAGCGGGGCTTCACCTTTTCTCTCAGTTTGTTTATCTCTTCCCTTTCCTTATCAGAAATTTTCTTGCTCTCTCTCCGAGCATCTTCTTCCGCGCTCATAGCCAGCTCTTCCATCCTCTTCTGTGTCTCTTTCCTGGCTTGAGCAATCAGTTCTATTTTTCTCTTCAACGCGGCCTGAATCATAGCTTCTGCCTGAAGGTGAGCCTCGTTCAGTTTCTTTTGACAATCCTTTTCTACTTCTTTTATTTTATTAATTGCTGGAGTAACCATTTTATTTGGCTCAAAATTAAAAAGACCCCATCCTTCAGGAATAGAGAATTAGTAACTTATAAAAATTGATAAATTTTACATATCTACATAAAATATAATAAATTAACGTTTAAAGTCAAGAAATTTCTTGACATTTTGCCTCATTTTTTTGTATAAAACAGGTACAATTACAGAAGAAAATGGAGAAAACGGATTGATTCAGCAGACTTTAGTTCTCATAAAGCCTGATGGCTTAAAGAAGTCTCTAACCGGCAATATTCTAACTCGCCTCTCGGAAACAAAGTTAGAAATCGCGGCAACTAAGATTGTCCGCGTCAGCCGAGACCTGGCTGAGGCACATTACTGCCACATGAAAGAGAAGCCATTCTTCGAAGAACTTATCAAGTATATCCGGGGAGAACTCCACAAGAGGCGAAAAGTTATGGCTATGGTATACCACGGTGAAGACGCAATAAAAAAGGTTAGACAGCTTGCTGGTGCCACCAATCCTGAGGAGGCTGATCCTGTCTCCATAAGAGGTGCTTACGGACGCATCACCACCAGTGGCATCTACGAAAATGTAATCCATACCTCTACGAACGAAGCAGAAGCTGAAAGGGAAATAAAGCTCTGGTTCGAACCGGATGAAATAATATACCCCCTGTACTCCGTTGAGGAGATAACTGTTAAGAACGCTAAGAAGAGAGTATGGAAGAAGTAGTTTTGAGTTTTGGGTAAGAAAGGAAATCAATTGACTAAAAATAAAATTTACATTATTGACGTAACTAATAGAGACGGAGTGCAGACCGCCATGCTCGGTTTGGCCAAGTTAGAGAAGACGATGATTAATATGTATCTCAATGATATGGGTATCTATCAGAGCGAGTTCGGCTTTCCTGTAACTCGCCACGAGACCAGCTACCTCAATGCCAATCTGGAACTGGCGGAAATGGGAGTCCTCAAACCGATCATCCTTTCCGGTTGGATTAGAGCAATCAAGAAAGATGTGGAAGACGCTACTCGACTAACCAGAATAAAACATCTGAATCTTTCCATCTCCACTTCCCAGCAGATGGTGCGGGGTAAATTTGAAGGCAGGAAAGGTAGAGAAGACATCCTTAAAATGATGACTGAAGCCTGCGATAGGGCTAAAGAAAAGGGAATCGAAACTTTTGGCGTCAATGCCGAGGACGCATCCCGCACTGACGACGAATATTTAATCAGGTTCGCTCAGGCAGCAAAGGAACACGGCGCCTGTCGTATCCGTTATTGTGACACATTGGGGTACGATGACCCCTTCAGTATATATGAAAAAGTCAAACTCTTAGCAAAAGAAGTCAAATTACCAATAGAACTCCACTGCCACAACGACCTGGGAATGGCAGTATCTTGTTCGGTCGCCGGGGCAAAAGCTGCCATTGACGGTGGAGTAGATGCCTACATCAATACCACGATTAATGGGATGGGAGAAAGATGTGGAAATGCTGACCTTGTTTGTGTAATTTTGGCTATTAAGAAGTCGCGGGGCACGGAGAATAAATACATTCTGGACGAGAGAGTAGACCTCTCTTGTGCCTGGAAGATTGCTAAATATGCCTCATATGCATTTGGCGTTCCCCTTCCCATCAACCAGCCAGCAGTGGGCTCAAATGCCTTTGCTCACGAGTCTGGAATACATGCTGATGGCGCATTAAAGGACCGAAGAAATTACGAACTTTATGACTTCGAAGAACTGGGCCGGGGAGAGCCGGAAATAATAGAGACAGGAAGACAGATTACTGCCGGGGAATATAGCGGAATTAAGGGATTCAGAAATGTCTACGGAAAATTAGAGGTAAAGTTTAAAGACGATAAAGAGGCAAGAAAAATCCTGGAACTTGTCCGTTACGCCAATGTGCACACCCAGAAGCCTCTCACCGCCGGGGAGCTTCGCTTTATAGCCAAATATCCTGAACAGGCGAGGAAGATATTGACAGTTGTGCCCGTTCTCTAAAATGTGTACAAATCTGTACACCGCTTAGTTCCTGCTTCATTGAGACCGGTTTCATCCCGACATGAGTCGGGACCAGCGCCTTTCTCTCCACAGGCTTGAAATCCGGTGGAACTCACCGTACTCTCGAGATTGATAGCGGCATTGAGCTCACGATCTATCTCCAAACCACAATTGTTACATTTAAAAACCCGATCGCTCAAAGTTATTGAATCGTTAACAATCTTGCAACAGGAACAACGTTTAGATGACGGAAACCAACGGTCAACAACTTCGATATGATTGTTTCGCATCTGCGACTTATATCCTAACTGCCGCCGAAACTCATAAAATCCCATATCGGCAATGCTACGGGCCAGCACACGGTTAGACATCATGCCTTTAACATTCAAATCTTCAATGGCAATAGCGGCAAAATTGTTGCTCAGATGCGACGTAAGCTTATGTAGTGTATCCTGGCGAATGCAGCTAATACGGTAATGCAACCTTGCCACTTTTATCCGCGCCTTATTGCGGTTGTTTGAACCTTTCTGCTTACGAGATAATTGCTGCTGCAGGCATTTAAGCTTATTCAGATGCTTCTTTAGCGGCTTAGACCCCTCAAACTTCTGCCCAGTGGACAAGGTTGCTAACCTGCTTACCCCTAAATCAACCCCAACCACTGCTTGGCTCTCACAGGGTTGGGGCCGTTGATTCAGTTCTACGTTAAGGCTGATAAACCATTTATCCGCAACATGACAAACAGTAGCTGATATCACCTTGCCTGAAAACCGCAGGGCCTCTCGCATTTTAACCCATCCTAATTTTGGAATATGAACCCGCTTGCCTTCTATTTTGATATGGTCATTGCCTATATAAAAACTGTCATGTATCCTTTTTTTCTTGAATTGAGGATAATTTGCCTTTTTGTGGAAAAAATCCTTAAATGCAGTCTGTAAAAAAATAAAAGGTTGCTGGCTGGCATATTTTGTAACATTATACATCCAGGGAAATTCAACGGACTTAATTGCGTTAAATTGCCTTTTTAGTCCTAATCCGGTTGGCTTTTTATCTGCCTCATACTGTCTCTTCCATTCAGCCAAGGCCCAATTCCATGTGAAACGAGCCACACCGCATGCCTGTCTAAAATAATCTTCCTGCTTATAAGTCGGTTTAAGCCGGATTTTATGTGTAAGCGTGATTGGATTCATAAACTATTCCCCCAATATCTTCGCTGCTTTAACAAGCTTTTTGTTCTTATGGCTGCGAGAGCCGTAAAGCCGGGCTGAAAAAACAGTGATAATCTCCAAAACATCCTGCGCTAACTCTTCTTTAAATGAAAGTCCCTCACCCTGATTTATAATAACTACCTCAACTTGTCTTGTTTGGCATAATGCAAAAACTAATTCTGCTCCGAAACGTAATAACCGATCTTTATGCGTCAACACTAACCCCGGGATAAAGATACGCTGGAGGATAAATTCTTCTATTTCTTATTTTCTAATCTGTTTAGTCTCTGTCTTTGTTCTTCCAGTATTTTAAATACTATATCCGGCGTATTAGGAACCTTCCTTTTATAAATATTAATTAACCTATCAATCTTAGCCAGGTTTTCTTTAACCCTCAAAGTGAACTGTTTCCTGTAACTTTCTTCGGAGTAGTCCTTCTTAAGAATCTCCTTAAATAGTCTTTTAAGATCCTGATACTTTGGTATTAGACCAGTAGGAGTTTCCACGGCTTCCACTTCCTTATGGACACGTAGCTCCATCCACTTAAGCCAGACCTTCTTGTCACACTTGTTATTCAAAAAGTTTCCCTCGGCATCTTTAAGAAAATAGTTCACGGAAAAGATGGTGGGGGGTTTCTTTAACCCCTTGCCAAAGTTCAAATTATCCTGTATGTACCTGGCAATAGGTATAGAAAGAAAATCTAAGTTAGCCATAGGGTTATATTTCCTGACACCCTCTTTACCTAAGGTTGCTGCTGTAGTTTCTGATTCCAGACCTGCGCCTTTGGTTATTATGCCGTGTACCCAGTCGAAGGATTCTTCCACAGGGACCCACGTATCATGATCCCTGCCTCCGTATACAATTCCTTCTATAACTACTCCTTCCCGATTGTCGATTTGTGCATCCATATTCTTAAGGAGCTTCAATTCAACGGTAAAACGGGCATTGGGATGTGATGGTTTTATCTCACGACCCTTAGCATCTTTTTTCCCCGGTCTCCATTCTCCCGAGTAATTAATCCCCCGTGGGGGAACTTCTCCATCCTTACCAATCCAGTAAGTGTCACCTTCTTCAGTAACCAAAACGTTGGAGAATATTATCTGGCCCGGACTGTTCAGTGCTCCCCATAATACAGGGTCGTCTACTGAATTCACGTTCTGAATTATGCCAAAAATTCCATTTTCCACATTGACTGCGCGAACCATACCGTCCTTATTTCTGAGATAAGCTATGTCATCTCCCACTACCGTCTCGTTTTCTAACAATGCAGTAGCGGTTTTCCCACAAAGAGAAGGAAAAGCGCCAGTAAAATAAGTAACCCTGTTATTGGGCCCGTGCACTCCCATAATAAACATATGCTCTGTTAACCAGCCTTCCTTTGATGCCAAAGTTATGCCCAGGCGCATAGCCAGCTTTTTTAGTCCTATTGTATTGCCCCCATACTGGGTATTCATACTATATACGATGTCTTCTTCATCATCAATGTATATCCTGCGTTTTTCGATATTCTTACTCACATTATTTTCCAGTTCTCCTTCTGAATGGACGAACTTGAAGAACCTGTCAGAAGGCCCCAATCTAACGAATTCTTCATAGCCTCCTCGGTAGAGTAACTGCTCGCTATGGCCTACATAGGCCGAATCGGTAAGCTGGACACAAGGTATGGAAAACTCAGAACCAGTGGGACCCAGACAGAAGAAAAGCACATATAACTTATGCCCTTTCATAATACCTTTAAGAATCGTGTTAATTTCTTCAAGTCCCTTCTGTTTATCAATTAGATTCAAATTTGGACCCAAATCGGCACCTTTGGATGAAAGAAATTTAGTATTCTTTTTGTCTCTTGCCTGGTCATAAAATCCATCAAAGTGAACAGTATGTCCAGGCGTAGCAAGCATCCTCTCTTCACCAGTCCTTATTGCTTCCTGCTCGATATATATCCTGTCTTCCGGTGAATCAGTGCAGACAAAAACAGTATCAGGATTGCATAGTTCTATATACTTGGCAACGAATTGCAGAAGTTTGGGATTGTTTATCCTGGTAAGTTTGCCAAAATCCTTTTCACTTAATCTGGTTTTGAGTAAGTCTTTTGTATCCATTGAAATCATAATTATCAGGGTATCCTAACCACATCACCCCGTTGGAACCCTTCTCCTTCCAGAATTGTAGCTATAGCATACTTCTTCTCTGCATTTTTTATCTTTATCTTACCTGCATAAGCCTCTTCAGCGCCCAGGCTGAGCCCTGTATCAGGGTCAATCAACTCTTCGCCTACTGTGTAAACCTCAAAGACCTCTCCCTTTCTGATTCCAGCATCCGTTCCCACATTGATATAGACTTCACCATCGCTCACCTTGACTATTTTAGACTGCCAGGGAACTGTTTCCATTCTCTCCACAACTGCATTTACAATTTCCTCTATACATCCACGAGTTGCCTTACCCAATGGAGTCTTAGTAGAGAATCCACCACCCAGGACGTTGCCAGTCCCAAGAACGCCAGCCAAGACGACACCGACAGACCTTGCCTTAGCCTCCTTAGTTGTGGCTTCCAGAATTACTCCTGTTGTTGCATCGTACATACGGATATCACAGGCAACATAAGCGCTGGTCGTGGTAAGCCCAGCTCCGGCTTTCTTTTTCAGAAGAACTCCACCCACTCCTCCACGGCTGACTTTCTCTTCAAACTCAGTAACTGCTCCCCGCACCAGAACCTGAGCACCCAATATATCACCAATTTTTGCTGCTGTCTCTTTTCTCACCCTTCCTTCTTCACCGAGGTCCTGCTCCTTGATTATATCCTGGATAGCCTTCCTTTCCACAACAACGAAATTTCCCGTCTCATATAAGGCGGTAGTAAGCATCTCCGCCATCCCTGAACCGATCTTCCAGTGGGCACGCGGGACCTTCACTTCAAAATCCATAACCGCAATTCTCTTTTTCGGACCTTTGTATTTTTCAGCATAAGGCCTCACCCCAGTCTGAGCACAGCCCAGAAGGAAGACCATTGATAGGATTATGAACTCCCTTAAGAGTTTTTTTACCATATCCAGCCCTCCTTTTTTATCTTCAGTTTTTCATATTATATCAACTATTCAGAAAGCTTCTTCAGAAGTTGGGTAGCTATCTCTTCTCTTTTCTTATCGTTTTCTGCCTTAGCCTTATCCTTGATACTCATCAAAGCACCATTTCTCCACTCAATATACTCTCCTTCCGACAGTTCAACCAACTGGTAACAGTTATAGAAGTACTCTGCCCCCTCAGCAGTCGGCCTTTCTATTTTTTCGTAATAGGTTTCTTTTGGTTTTATACCATGCATCTGATAGATATCCATTATTTTCCCCACAGTCTCGGTCATAAGCTCGCTTAACTCGTCATTACTAATACCCAACTCATGGGCAGCATCACTGAACTCTGTCTGAATCTTGCTCTTTATACCTTCGATAATATTCTTGATTACTTCTCCCCTAGCCTGACGAAGAGCCAGGGAGAAATCGGGACGCCCCTCCACACCACCACTAAAGGAAAGCATACCCTCCTGAATAGATATTGGTGTGAATATCCAATCTGGCCTGAACTCCTGACTCCTTTCAACTATTCTTTCCTCGCGAATTGTTACGGGAGGTTTCCTGGGACCAGCGCATCCTCCAGTTAAAATTGGAACCAAAAACAGAATTAAACCACAAAGAATTAATCTTTTCATCAATTCCTCCTT